>JBFOLV010000416.1:0-5002 GCA_040830325.1 Kordiimonas sp.
ATGGTTCCCTTGCGCCTTTTACCTCGAATTTTTGTTTTTGACGACGAAGAGTTACCCCCTGAGCTCAGAGCCCAAAGGCAGCTGAACAAAGGGCGTGTACCTGAGATGGCGCGGTACCTAATGAAAAATCCTGAGAGCTATGTCTTTTCAGCAATCACGGCTTCAATAGATGGCAATGTTCATTTTCAGCCTTCTTCGGACGGCGCAAGTGGTGAACGAATTGGTGCGCTGCAAGTTCCAATGGACGCCAAATTCATTGTTAATGACGGGCAGCATCGCCGTGCCGCAATTGAGCAAGCACTTCATGAAAATCCTGATTTGGGTGATGAGACCATTGCTGTTGTCTTTTATATTGATGTGGGTCTGAAACGTTGCCAGCAAATGTTTGCAGACTTAAACCGCTACGCAATCCGCCCATCACGCTCATTAAGTGTCTTATATGATCACCGAGACGACAAGGCAGAGCTGGCCCGTCAGATTGTTATGCAGTGCGATGTCTTTAAGGACGTGGTCGACTTGGAACGAAGTGCATTAGCACAAGGCTCCAAAAAATTATTCACTTTGAGCGCCATATATACAGCGACAGGGACCTTGTTGGCCAACGTCGACGGATCCCCTGAGAAACGAGCTAAACAAGCGCGCGATTTTTGGAACTCCCTCCCGTCTCATTTTCCTGAATGGCAACGAGTTCAACAGGGGGCCATGTATGCCAAAGAGGTGCGAGAGAGATTTATTCACTCGCACGGGGTTGTTTTACATGCATTAGGTAAAGTTGGTAATGCAATATTGCTTTCTGGCGCTACAGGGTACAAAAAGCGCCTCACCCCACTTAAAGATATTGATTGGCGTCGGGAAAATGCTGAGCTTTGGGAGGGGCGGGCCACAAATGGGGGCCGCGTAGTCAAAGGACAAAATAACGTCACTTTGACAGCAAATGCCATAAAAATAAAACTTGATATGCCGCTTACAGCCGAAGAGCAACGAGTGGAAGATGCTTTCCTCAGAGGTGATTATGAGCGACAAAACTAAAAACAAATCAGTTCTGCAAGCAAACGGTCTCCAAGCTACATTAGCTGAACTGAAGCAAGAAGTCCTTGCACTATATTTGGCAGATCAAATTCCATGGGTTGTAGGGTATAGCGGCGGTAAAGACTCCACAGCTACACTTCAAATTTTGTGGCTAGCTTTGCAAGACTTGAAGCCCGAAGAACGTACCAAGCCAATATATGTAATTACAACAGACACTCTCGTGGAAAACCCGGTGGTGGCAGCATGGGTTGACGTTTCCCTGGAGCAAATGCAAACGGCAGCCGAAGAGCAAGGGCTCCCAATAACCGCACACAAACTGACACCTGAGATTCATAATACTTTTTGGGTAAATTTGATCGGCAGGGGATATCCTGCCCCACGCCCCAGGTTTCGTTGGTGTACTGAACGTCTCAAAATTGATCCTACAAGCCGTTTCATAACTGACGTTGTTAAACAAAATGCTGAAGCCATAGTCGTATTGGGCACAAGGAAAGCGGAAAGTTCTAGTCGCGCGAGGGTTATGAACCGACTTGAGCAACAGCGAGTTAGGGACAACTTAAATCCACACACTACACTTCCAAATGCATACGTTTATCCACCTATTCAGAATTGGACAGACGATGATGTTTGGATGTTCTTGATGCAAGTTAAAAACCCTTGGGGGCACAACAACAAGGACTTATTGACTATGTATCAGGGGGCTTCAGCAGATGGAGAGTGCCCTCTAGTTATTGACACATCTACACCAAGCTGCGGCGATAGCCGGTTTGGTTGTTGGGTTTGTACACTTGTGGAAAAAGATAAATCAATGCAAGCAATGATCCTCAATGATCAAGACAAAGAATGGATGCTACCACTTTTAGAACTACGAAATGAGCTTGATATTCACGATGATAGCCATCTGCGTGATTTCCGGCGGATGAACGGACAAGTCTATATTTTCAAAACAAAAGACGGGGAAGAAAAGAAGGTTCCAGGCCCTTACACACAAAAAGCCCGCGAACAATGGGTGCGAAAACTATTGCGAGCCCAGCAATATGTTAGAGCTGAAGGCCCACCCGAAATGTCAAACATTGAACTAATTTCAATTGCAGAACTTCGTGAAATCCGTCGAATTTGGGTCATGGACAAACATGAAATTGAGGATACTTTGCCTGCAATTTACGAAGCGGAAACGGGATCCCCATTTCCCGACGGTGTGCTCGATGAAACTCAGATATTTGATAAAGGTGATCTGAACCTTCTGCATGAATTATGCGATGGTGACGAAATTCACTATCAATTGTTAAGGGAGCTAATTTCAGTCGAAAGACAATTTGTTTCCAATGGGCGTCGGCGGGGCTTGTTTGAGGCGTTAGAAAAAGCAATCCGCAAAAACTACTTTGAAGACGAAGAGGATGCCATTCAGAGAGCCCTGGCATTGAAGGGGCGATTGGATGAAGGCCGTGAAAAAGTTGATAGTTTACTCGACCTACATGAGATGGGTGGATAGTTGTAAGTAATGATAATTGATAAAATAACAATTCAAGATGTAGGCGTATATGCTGGAAAACAGGAAATTATTCTTGCTCCTACAAGCGCACAAAAGCCTGTCATACTAATAGGCGGATTGAATGGCGGAGGTAAAACTACACTCTTAGATGCCTTGCAATTGTGTATGTATGGAAAGAACTCAAAATTATCTAACAGAGGTAAAAAATCATACGATCAGTTGTTGAGAGACAGCATTCATAGAGGCACGAATGCCACTAGTGCAGCCATTAATGTGGGTTTCAGACAATATAGAAACGGCGAAGAACACAGCTATGAAGTTTGCCGCTCTTGGGAGGTTAGCGGTAACAAATGCAAAGAGAGATTTTCTGTTTGTAAAGACGGCAAGCTAGATGAGTTGGCTACTGACAACTGGGATGAACATGTAGATCGTTTCCTACCTCGTCAAATAGCGCCGCTGTTCTTCTTTGATGGGGAAAAGGTTGAAGAGTATGCCGACCCTTTGAAAGCGCCTGAATTAATAGAGACGGCAATCCATGGGCTATTAGGGCTTGATACAGTTGATCAGCTTCTTTCTGACTTAAGTATTCTTGAAAAGCGCAAGTTAGCTCATAATCTGGATACTGCAGACCAAGAGAGAGCGAAAAATCTCGAAGACGAAGTGTCTCAGAAGCAAAAAGAACTAGATCTACTCAAGCAAGTTACAGCAAACCTTAAGTCAACTTCTCTTGTGGAGATTGATAAGCAGCTCATCTCAGCTAAGGAAGAATTCCAAAAAAAAGGCGGCGGCCTTTATGAACGCCGCAGAGAAATAGAAAGCGCTCACGTCAATGCCCTACAACAGAAAGATAGATGTGAGGCATCTTTAAGAAGACTAGCCTCAGGCGCTTTACCTTTGCTCCTCAATTCGCATCTACTAAACAAATTAAAAACAGAGGCTAGGCACGCGCAATCGGTCGAACGAGCAAAGACTTCTAGTGCTCTTATAGAAGCGCATAACCAGAAACTAATTGAATTTGTTAAGGGAATAGATGGCGGTAAAAATTTTGCCGATAAAACAATTGCATACCTTGAAAATGAAGAAGAAGAACTAAAACTTGAAGCATGTAAGCCGATTAAGTTTTCTCCTCAATCTGGCACTTTGCCCTCCCTCTTAGCCCTGGAAGAAAATCTATCTTCGCAAATAATCGAAGATGTTACATCCCTATGTGGCGAGTTGGAAAGTGCTCAGGAAACTATAGCTCGTCTGGAAACGGAAATAGAGGGAATTCCAACTAAGGATTCGATTGCGGCCCTCTCCGAAAAAGTGACTGATCTATCTAATAAAAGAATGTCATTGCTGCATGAAATTGATCGCAACCAAAATGAAATAGAACAACGCAAGAATGACCTAACTAGGTGCCATTTAGCGCTGAAAAGCACATACGAAAAAGATGCTTATATTACGCAAGGCAAAGAAGACAATGTTCGCGTCGTAGAGTTTTCCTCGAAGTCTCGCTCAACATTGGAAAAATTTAGAGAAGGCGTCATAAATCGCCATTTATCACAAATCCAAAGGTTAGTACTGGAGAGCTTTAAGCAATTATCTCGGAAGGAAACTCTGGTAGCCAATCTTGAAATTGACGTAAATAGCTTTTCAATTTCTCTATTTGATGTTGATGAAAACAACTTCGGGCCTGAACAGCTGTCAGCAGGAGAACGACAGCTATTGTCCGTCGCTATATTGTGGGGTTTATCAAAAGCCTCAGGAAGACCATTGCCGACTGTTATTGATACGCCATTAGGGCGATTGGACGGCATTCATCGCTCAAAACTGATTGATACGTATTTCCCAAACGCCGGGCACCAAGTCATTCTATTGTCTACAGACGAAGAAATCGGCTACGCTGAAAAAACTAAACTGAAGCCCTTCATAGGACGAGAATACACATTATCATTTAATGACCATACTTGTTCAACAACAGTCATTCCTGGATATGCCTTTGGTGAGGAGGTGAAAAATGTCTCTTGATTACATCAAATTATCTCAGGGAGAAAAAGATCAGTTGGTTCGCTTAAAACGCCATACCGGTATTGAACAGTGGAATATACTGTGCCGGTGGGCGTTATGTGTCTCATTGTATGAACCCACACGACCGCCAATTACTGAAATCCATTCAGACAGCAATGTGGAAATGACATGGCGCATATTTGCAGGTCAGTTTGAAGACCTGTATTTGGATCTGTTGAAAGTGCGGTGTGTTGAAGATGGATTAGGTACTGACACTGACACTTTATATCAACAGTTCCGGTTACATTTGAAACGTGGACTGGGGTATTTAACCTCCAATAAAAAAACGTCGTCTATCCATGATTTAATTAAACAAGCAGTCTAATTTCCGACGGCTTATATACTAGGATTTCTCCATGATGGGCAGAAATAATGGCCTCTACAACCTTGAAGCCAACCCCGAGCCCCAAGGCCTTGCTACTGGGCGCTTTC
>JBFOLV010000417.1:0-3532 GCA_040830325.1 Kordiimonas sp.
CGCTTACTGGCTGAACTTATACAATATCACCCTCATTGAACAGCTTGCTAAAGAATACCCGTTCCGCAAGTTGAAGAAAATGAAAACTTCGAAGAAAGGTATTTGGACCCGTAAATTACTTAATGTGGCTGGTGTCCCCTTGTCGCTCAATGATATTCAGCACACGATCCTTCCTAATAAATGGGATACAACACTTGTTATGTATGGATTGTTCCAGGGCTTTATAGGTGGTCCAAGTGTCCAAAAAACAGCCTTCACTCGCCATAATGTTCAGAAGTTGCTGATCGCAAGCGCTAAGGAGTTTGTGAATTCTAACCGCGGCATGAAAGTGAATGGAAAGGCGCTAAGAGTTTCGAGTTTCTACAAAGAAAATGAGGCGCTTTTCCCAAGTTGGAAAGTAGATATCAAGAAACATATTTTGAGTTTATCGAATGATCGTATGAAGCCAAGGGTCAACAGCACCAGCAAGATTAAAACTCTTAGCATGGACTATGAAACAACAGATTTATTTGCTGGTGGCGCAAGTGCCATGACGAGTGGGAGTACAAATGCGGCGGCATTAGAATTTGCTAACCAAAGTAGGCATGACTCTGGTGGAGCCCCGTCAGGTGCTGGTTCTACACCGCCTGTTCCTATTATCCACAGTTTATCCAATTGGGCGAAGCAGGCTCAGCGGGATTATCGGTTACCGCAAGCCACCAAAGAGTTTATTCTCCAGATGCAAAAAGAACGCGCCGGGCAGGGAGGAGAAGTCGGCGTAGAGGAAGTGAAAAAGGGTACTAGCTCATCTGAGAAAGATTGAAATGACAGCTAATTAGTACTTTAGAGTTTACACTATATAATAGGAAGCGGGGCGCGACCTGAAGAGAATATAGCATCTCACAGTTGGTGAGATGCTATTTCAGTAATAAGTATATGCCCTGCCTGCGGTGGAACTAGTTCTAGAGTTTAAAACTCCTTCTTAATCGAGAATCCCCATTCTCGCGGTCGACCATATGTGAAGTTAGCAGTGCCAAAACTGGTTAGCGTCTGGAACCCATTAACAACGTAGATTTTGTTTGTCAGGTTTGTAACAGACAAAGCCGCGGACCAGCCACTTTCTTCATGTTCGTACACCAAACGCGCATTGAAAACATTATAAGCTGGTGCTTCAACCAAATCTGTATTTTGAACATCTTGATGCGCGCGCGCTTGATATGACCAGTCGCCGCGCACATACATTGAAGAATGATCACCTATATCCCAAGAATATTGAACGCCTGCCGTTGCAGTCCACTTGGGTGTTTTAGGGGATACTGTATCGAGGGTGATTTCTTGTACGCCGTCGTTCAGTTCGGTGAACTCAAAATCAATATATCCGGCACTTGCATTGATATCCAAACCCAGTGTTGGCCGTGCTTGCATGGCCAGTTCTATCCCCCGGACTTTCGCTTTACCAGCGTTTTGAATGCGCAGCACCAAGTTGCCAGTTGCATCTGCACTAATGCTGCCAAGTTGTATATCGGTATAGTTGCCCTGAAACGCTGCAATATTAAACTGCAGGCGGTTTTCCAGCCACTGTGTTTTAGCGCCAATTTCATAGGAAATGATTGTTTCTGGATCAAACGAGTCAACGGCCGCCGTTGTGGTGGGGCGTCCATTAAATCCACCGCTTTTAAAGCCCTTTGATACAGAGACATATGTCATCAGATCATCGGTCCAGCGATAGTCAAGGCTGCCCATGGGTGTGAAGGATGTCCAACTGTTTTTAACCGTTGTCCGTGGAATGATAAAACCACCAGAGACATCACGCGTATGTTCAAGAACATAGTTTTTTTCTTCGTGGGAAATACGAGCTCCGCCTGTTAAACGCAGCTTGTCCGTAATGCTGTAGGTGCCTTGGGTAAAGGCCGCATAGCTTTTGATATCAATTTCATTGAAAATATTAAACTCTAGATCAAGCCCTGCATTGATGGGATTGCCGGCTCCTCCTGGCGCTGTTGGCGCACTAAGCGGTGAGCCATTAAGTGTCCCAGGTAGACTTTCAAGCGCACTATAAAGCCCTGTTGCTAGGTTTACGTCATTTACGTCTTTTCCATATTCGTCAAAGTAGAAAAAACCTAAAACCCAATCCAGTTTATCATCAAAACTGGTGCCAATTAGCTGCAGTTCCTGACTGATCTGATTTTGGTTTTGCTTCTGGTTTGTCTCGGTATAGACAATGGGTGACCCATCGCTATCACTGCCGAACACAGCATCCATCTCGCGGTATGCGGTGATAGACTTTAGGCGCAGCTTTTCACCGATATCCCAATTGACAGTTAGGGCTAAACCATACGCATCAAGGTTGTTGGTGTTTGGGCCTGTCGCATAAGAAGTGAAAGGATCACCGGTGATGAAAGCACTGCTCATGGGCAGACCAGTGGGGCCTCCAACCAAGGCATTCCATAAACCTGTAAGCCCACCGAAAGTCGCGCCATTATCATCGAAATACTCAAGTGTAACGAGCGGTCCCTTTTCCCGTTCACGTGTATAGTCAGTCACCAAATCAACGGTAACTGTGTCAGATGCCATCCAGCGCAAGGCTAGTCGGGAGGAGAATGCATTTTCGTCACCGGCTGTATCGAGCACTTTATCAGTGCCAAACTCAAGTCGTTTACCGAAGCCGTCACGGTTTTTATAAGAGGCAGAAACTTTGGCGAAGACTGTGCGAGAGAGTGCAAAGTCGAAACTTGTTCTTACGTCTATACGATTATAGCGGCCAACCGTGACATCAGCCCAACCACCGGTTTCTCCCGTTGGTTTCTTGGATATCAGGCTAACGGCGCCACCAATTGTGTTTTTGCCGAACAGCGTGCCTTGAGGACCTCGCAAAACCTCTATGCGCTCTAGGTCCAACAGGTCCATCGCTCCGCCAAGCGTTCGGGGGTGAAAGACACCATCAATGTATATGCCAACCCCGGGATCTGTGGTGAACAGAAAGTCTGTCTGGCCAATTCCCCTGATGTAAATCTGAATATTGTTGTTGCCGCCACTTGAACTGGGGGATGTGTTCATCACAACGTTTGGTGCGAAGGCACCAACATTTTCCAAGTTGCCGATGTTACGCTGTTCCAACTGACTGGAGGACAAGGCCGTGATTGCCAGAGGAGCTTCTTGCAAGCTTTCAGTTCTTTTCCGAGCGGTAATTATAATCTCTTCTAGCCCGCTGATTTCCTCAGGTACATGCTGTTGAGCGTAAGAAATATTGGATGTACCGCCTAAAAACACAGCAAATGCAACAGGTGCGAGTATATACTTAGAGTCTATAGTTTTCTTACAGGTCATGTGGTCTCCCATTTCCCTGAAACATTGATGGTCGGCATCTTTAAAATTTCGGTAAGCACCGTAATGTGTTGGCCTTTTATTTATCGTGGATACTGATACGCTAATACTCAAAGCTTTGATATGAGATAGCGGCTTCATTCAAACAAACTAACGCCGTGATACTAGCGAGACTTAAAAAACAAATTAGGGATAAACTTTTAAATTATATTTAATATAGCTGCGGAGA
>JBFOLV010000418.1:0-4410 GCA_040830325.1 Kordiimonas sp.
ACAGTGAAGCGTATGGGGCATGACGTAACTAAGGCCTTAACTGCATCTTCTCTCGCTGATGGTTTTGATATGTTGGACAGTGGCCGTGTCGCAGGTTTTGTTGCCATAGATAACGACGTGAAATACCTGATAGCTCAAGACCCTCGTTATGACGGCTACTCTGTTTCCAGCACATTTTCAGTGAATGTAGGTAGTGATTTGGTTGTCTGCCGCCAAACTAAGACTACAGATCATTTTATGAAATTCCTTAATGGTAAGATCGCGGAAATGACCGCTGATGGATCAATCGCGGCAATAATGCATGATGCCTTAGTTGCGGTAAGGGCCGCTCGATAGAGTTATAAGCTCGTTTCATCGCAGCTACCTTGACGCCGGGTGGTGTGACAACTCATAAAATCGCTATATTGTAGTACCGTCATTTTTTGAAGTGGAAAAACATGAGCAACGACTGGAAACCGATTTGGTCCCAAGCTATGGAATGGCACGCCAAAGGCCTAAAGGTTGGTTTGGCTACAGTCGTGGAAACTTGGGGGTCATCGCCGCGGCCAGTGGGTAGCCATTTGATTCTGAACAGCGAAGGGTTGATGGAAGGGTCAGTTTCTGGCGGATGTGTAGAGGGCGCTGTCATTAGCGCGCTTGAAGGTCTTATGAATGGCGGGAACCCTGAAGTTCTCGATTTTTCTGTTACGTCTGAACAAGCCTGGAAAGTAGGATTGTCGTGCGGTGGCCGCATTCGGGTGCTTGTTGAAAGTTTTGAGCAAAAATTACCACTGGCAGAAGCCGTGTTAGGGGCTACTGAAGAGAGAGTTCTTATAACTGATATCTCAACCGGTGTGACAGAACTGAATGTGAATACTGAGCGTGGAATTGCCAGTTCCCTCGTAGATCAGGATGGTGCGCTGAAATTTTTTCAAATTCTATCGCAACCTTTGGAATTACTGATCATTGGTGCAGTTCATATCAGTCAGGCGATGGTGAGAATAGCGAAAACAATGAATCTGGAGCCCATCGTTGTTGACCCGCGAGGAGCATTTTCTCAACCCGAACGGTTTGAAGGTGTTACCCTTGTTGACGAGTGGCCCGATGATTTTTTATCTGGGCGACACTTAACCAGTGGGACTGCGATTGTCACATTAACGCATGACCCAAAGCTTGACGATGCTGCGTTAGCAGTTGCTCTAAAGTCTCCTGCTTTTTACATCGCCAGTTTGGGAAGTAGAAAAACCCATGCCTCTCGAATTGATCGGTTGAAATCTCGCGGTTTTGACGACACTGACCTCAAACGTATTTATGGGCCTGCCGGGTTGAATATCGGGGCAAAAACACCCGCTGAAATCGCTATTTCTGTTTTGTCTCAAATGGTTAGCGTTTACCGGAATGGTGAAAGCTTGTGAGGTTTGGAAGGTTCTCAATAGATGAGTGTGAAGGTGCATATCTGGCGCATTCAGTCATGGTTGGTGAACGGCGTTTTAAAAAAGGCACTCAGTTAAGTTCTACTATGTTGGATCAGTTGCGCGCTGCTGCCATTACACATGTTACGGCAGCGCAGCTCGAGGACGGAGATGTTCACGAAGATGAAGCGGCCACTGTTGTTGCGTCAAAAGTCGTGGGTGACCATACTGTATGCGAGAAAGCTTTTACTGGAAGGGTAAACCTAAGGGCTGAAGTTGACGGCATACTGGAGATATCTGCTGATGTCATAGATGCAGTGAATGGCATTGATGAGGCCTTAACTATTGCAACATTACATAACAATGCGATGGTACAAAAAGGGCAGCTCATTGCCACATCTAAAACTATCCCATTCGCTGCGCCAGCTGAAGCCATGGAAGTATTGTCGTCATTGGACTGCAGTGCTGCCATCAATGTAAGGCCTTATGTTGGCAAAGGTTGTACTCTAATCCAAACTCAACTTTCTTCTGTGAAAGATAGTCTTTACCACAAAACAAAAAATACCCTCGCTCAACGGATGTCAGACTTTGGGGCTATTCTGATTGAAGAAAAAAGGTGTGATCACGTGATTGACACACTGGCAGAGCAATTACTTTTACTCGACGAAGCGACAGAACTTGTTTTGATAATGGGCGCGTCAGCAATTGCTGATCGGCGTGATGTTATCCCAGCTGCTATTGAGCAGGCAGGGGGCTATACCATTCATTTTGGTATGCCAGTTGATCCGGGGAATTTATTGCTGGTTGCTCGGATGGGAAATAGGTGGATATTGGGTTTGCCTGGATGTGCGAGAAGCCCCAAGCTCAATGGAATTGACCATATTCTCTCCAGGCTGTGTGCAGGTATGAATATTAGGGCCACTGATATCATGGGAATGGGCGTTGGTGGTTTGTTGAACGAATATGTTGGGCGACCACAGCCTCGAGCTGGAAAAATGATTCAACATACCGTGCAGCCAACTGTTGCGATTGCTGTAATGGCGGCAGGTAAATCAAGCCGCATGGGGGAGACTAATAAGCTGTTATTACCCTACAAAGACAAGACAGTATTGGACCATGTGTTAGATCAGGTGAAAACTGCTGGCCACGAGGATGTCTTTGTGGTGACGGGGCACGATCAAGCGGCGACAAAGACTATTGCAGGGCAACATGGTGTTCGAGTGGTGCATAATGAAGACTATGCTTCCGGCATGAGCAGTTCCGTCAAAAAGGCGATAGAAGCAGTACCTGAGCATTGTGAGGGTGTTTTAATCGTCTTGGGTGATATGCCCGGCATCACAGGCGAAGTGATAGAGAAAATTATAGCAGCTTATAACCCAATTGAAGGGCGGAATTTGATTATGCCCGTTCACACTGGAAAGTGGGGAAACCCTGTACTTTGGGGTAGGGAGTTTTTTAATAGTTTCAGCAAGTTGAAAGGTGATAATGGAGCTAAAATACTCCTTAGAGAGTTTCAACAAGAGATTATTGAGCTGGAAGTCGATAGCGACGGTATTTTTATGGATATTGATACCGCGGAAGCCTATCAGGCATTTTTGGAAGCAAAAGGCTAACTAAGTTTCAATTGCTGTTTGTTAGGGATATGTTTGGAAATTAGCGAGTAATCTACGAATTCACCACTCTGGAGATGCGTTGATAATGCTTGCCAATACCTTAGTTGCGCTAATGTTGGGTTCGACGTCGGTTCTTTCAGAAGATGAGCAGCCCAGTGATATTTCCATTATAGGCACACGTATTGTCGGTTTGTTTGAAGATAGGGGTGACCACTACTATAATCGAATTTTTACCCAATTAGTTGACGGTTATGACGGTGCCTTCACAATAACACTCAGTCCGATACGAAGGGCGTCGCTAATATTTAGCACGGGTGGTGCAGATTGTTTGTTTATTGGTACTTCGCGGGTCGCTGCCTACACAAACCATGGATTACCGCTAGGTGACTTTATTTTCACCAAGCCGATAAACGTCACTAAAATTAAAGCCTATACAGCGGCGGGGACTGCACCTATCGAAAGCTTTGAGGAACTTAGCCGTGGTGTCATAACTGTGGATGGCGGGATCGGTGATGACGAACAAATACATACTCATTTACCGGCCGGCACAAAAACAATTGTTTCTCCGTCCTTAAAGCATGGTTTCAAGATGTTGGATTTGGGTAGGACCAGTATTCTGCTAGCGTTCGCGCTCGATGTGAAACAGCTTCTAAAGCAGGATCAGTCGTATGCGAAATACAGTGTATCTAAAGTGTTTGTTGTCGATAGTTCAGAAGGTGTGGTTGTTTGCCGGCGGTTTCCTCGAACCTTAAAGTTTATTGAGTATTTGAACGATCAAATAGAAAATCTAAAGAAAAACAATATTTTACCGTGATATTGTTATGTTTTTAATTAACATGATTTTTAATGAATCTTGTCTTGTGCGTTAATAAGATGTTGATGCTTCTTATGCTAGGTTTTCTCATCCGTAGGATGTGATAGGAGGTAAGGTTGCGAAATATTGTTAGAGCATTGTTGCTCTTTGTTTCGTTTTGTTTATCTCCCCTTAAGGCTCAAGATCAGGATACGGTTACGTTGTTTGGTACATCGGTGCCTGGCATGTTTGATGATGTAGAGCCTGGGCCTTACAACATAATCTATAACAGAATAATTGCAGGTGTTCGCGCAGATGTCGTTATGACGATGCTACCTATTAGGCGTGCCACAAAAGTGTTTAGCGCGCGTGGCGTTGACTGTATGTTTCTCGGAGCTCCAGATCCGACATTTTACACTGACCACGGTATGCAAGCTAATGATATTGTCTATTCAGATACCATCAAAACTGTTTCCCTTAAGATATTCGGGCCCATAGGCAGCAAGCCATTTGAAGACTCTTCTGTCCTATACTCTGAAAACTTTGCGATTGATGTAGGTATTGGGGAAGTGAAAAATCTCGCTCATTTAATGCCTGTCGAAGGAGAGGGGGT
>JBFOLV010000419.1:0-2819 GCA_040830325.1 Kordiimonas sp.
AGGGTATCAGCATCTGATGCATTAACTTTGAGGGCAAATTCACTGGCAATCACATAATCTAACCGCCCGCGATTTAACTGCCTAAATAGTCCTGGGTAATCAGGCGTTATACGGACGCTTAGGTTGTCTCGAATAAATTGATTTAGCTTAGAGCCAAAACTAACACCTAGAATAACACCGCCCTGAAGACCTTCAAGGCTTTGCCAAGTGCCATTGTATGGCGCGATATTATTGGTGTGAGAGGCGATGACAATCGGTTCTTCTGTTACCGCCGTCATATAATCAAACTTTGTAAGGCGTTCATCGTTTTTCAGTAACCCCATTACGATATCGAACTGGCCAGCTTCAACATTTGCCAACACTCTTTTCCAGCCGCCGCCTTGTACGACAGTAGTTGGTATACCTAGTTTTTTCCCGATATCTCTGATGAGGTCTGGCATATAACCAATGATCTTGTCGTCTTTCAGCCAGGTTGCCGGAGCATAGTTTGGGCCGCCCGTAGCTGTTAGTGCGGTACAGGTTTGGTTTGCTGTTACTTTTGTGGTTGCTACTGACAGAAGGCAGCAAGATATGATTGTTTTTATCGCCTTATTGGCCATGTTTACTTGTCCCTCGCGGCTCCCCCTGCCGTGTGATCACTTTACTATCTAAGCGCGATTTGAAAACCCAAAAAAAACGCGGGGTCTTAGCCCCGCGCCTTAATTATCTATGGTCAGTTATGAATTAGTTAGGCTGCGTTTGGTGCAGCGGCGTTTACTTCTTCGTCCACATGCTCTGCAAAACTTTCGAAGTTCTCAATGAACAAGCTTACAAGATGTTTTGCTTTTTCATCGTACGCAGCTTTATCTGCCCAAGTGTCACGCGGCGTTAGAATTTTAGTATCAACACCAGCTACAGCTACAGGTACTTCGAAACCGAAGTTTTCATCGATGCGCATGTCAGCATTATTGAGACTACCGTCGAGGGCAGCATGCAACAGGGCACGTGTTTCCTTGATCGGCATGCGGTGGCCAACGCCGTAAACGCCGCCAGTCCAGCCTGTGTTCACGAGCCAGCAGTTAACGCCTGTTTCAGCAATTTTCTTACGGAGAAGATTTCCGTAGACGCTTGGATGACGCGGCATAAAGGGCGCACCAAAACAAGTAGAGAAAGTTGCTTGTGGTTCTTTCACGCCAATCTCAGTACCAGCAACCTTGGCGGTGTAACCACTTAAGAAGTGATACATTGCCTGTTCTGGTGTTAGGCGCGCGATTGGAGGCAATACACCAAATGCATCAGCTGTTAGCATGATGATGTTTGTTGGTTTGCCGCCGCGGTTTTTCTCAGATGTGTTTGGAATGAAATGGATCGGATAAGCGGCGCGCGTATTTTCCGCAAGCGTATTGTCATCCAGATCCAGCTCACGTGTTTTTTCGTCCATAACCACGTTTTCAACAACAGTTCCAAAACGTTTGGTTGTACCGAAAATTTCTGGCTCTGCTTCTGGGTCAAGGCGAATAAGTTTGGCGTAACATCCACCTTCAAAGTTAAACACGCTGTCGTCTGACCAACCATGCTCATCGTCTCCAATAAGCGTGCGGCTGCTGTCTGCTGACAGGGTCGTTTTCCCAGTGCCTGATAGGCCGAAGAAGATAGCAACGTCACCCTCAGGGCCAATGTTGGCCGAGCAGTGCATTGGCATGATGCCTTTGTTTGGCAGCAGATAGTTTAGGATGGAGAAAACAGATTTCTTGTTTTCACCAGCGTATGCAGTGCCACCAATCAGCACGAGGCCTTTAGCAAAGTTTACGGCGACAACAGTTTCACTGTTTGTGCCCATTGTTGCAGGATCAGCTTTAAAGCTTGGAAGGTTGATCACAGTAAACTGTGGTTCCATTTCCTGTGCTTCACCTTCTTCAGGTCGCACAAGCATAGTCCGGCAGAAAAGACTGTGCCATGCCAGTTCACCAACGGTGCGAACTGCAACACGGTGTTCAGGGTCAGAGCCACCCCAAAGGTCTTGCACGAACAATTCCTTGTCTTTCATGTGCTCAAGGAAAGCAGCATGAACAACATCAAAATGTTCAGGGCTCATCGGGCGGTTTGTTTTGCCCCAATCAACAGTGTGTTCAGTTGTTTCATCGCGAACTGTGAATTTATCATTTGCAGAACGGCCAGTGTGCTTACCGGTCGCGACAACCAAAGGGCCATCTTTTGCAATTTTTCCTTCGCCGCGGCGAATCGATTCTTCATAAAGTTGGGCAGTACCCAGATTCCAATATTGGTTACCAGTGCCGGTGATGCCTTGTGCATCTAGACCAGCCCTGTTTGAACAGGCGCCAAAGACTTGCAACGTCTTTCCTTCCAAGTAGTTAGTTACACAAATAACGCATTGGTTCTCTCCCGGCGCTACTTGCAAATTACAACATCGAGGCTTTCTTTTGGTTTTGTCTTTTGCCTCGTTATATTTTTATAACTTTATTGCCCTACTCTAGGGTGCCGGTAAGCATGCTCAAATAGCCACATGAATCAAGCGGATTCTGGTGTGAAGTGTCTCACAAAATGCATTTGCCGTAATACAGTCGTCACAAAGCCATGATTTTGTCGCAAATCCCTCTTACCTCAGAGCATGTTTCTGGTTTAGGGTACAGGAAACCTAACTTGGGCCATTGAAGGGCTAGTTGGGTTGGAACGAAAATAACGAGGGCTTCATGACAGCATCAATTGCGCTAGTAGACGATGATCGTAATATTCTGACATCGGTAACAATTGCACTAGAGGCGGAGGGCTTTTTGGTGCGTACCTATCCTGACGGACAAAAAGGATGGGATGCTTTGTCC
>JBFOLV010000420.1:0-3579 GCA_040830325.1 Kordiimonas sp.
AAGAAATCACCTCATTCTCGAGACGGCTTGCGATAGAATCCCCAAGTGTTTTCAAGGCTTTATCAACCATGCGCTTTCGCGCTCCTCTTTTCGAGGCGACCAAAAGGTCGCTTACCATGCTTGCCCGCAGAACGCGGGCAACCTGACTATCTAACGAGAGTACCTGTGCGGCGAATTTTACGCTGCAACTGCAAGATACCGTAAATCAAAGCTTCCGCAGTAGGAGGACACCCTGGCACGTAAATATCAACCGGCACAATTCGGTCACATCCACGCACAACTGAATAACTATAGTGGTAATAACCACCACCATTTGCGCAACTGCCCATGGAGATCACATAACGCGGCTCAGGCATCTGGTCATAAACCTTGCGCATTGCAGGAGCCATTTTGTTTGTCAGCGTTCCTGCAACAATCATCACATCACTCTGACGCGGGCTACCACGAGGCGCAAAACCAAAGCGCTCAACATCATAACGAGGCATACTGGAATGCATCATCTCAACAGCACAGCAAGCCAAACCGAATGTCATCCACCAAAGAGAACCCGTACGAGCCCAATTAATGACATCGTCAAGACTAGCAACAACAAACCCCTTATCTGTCAGCTCCTCATTGAGATTCTGAAAGAAAGTGTCGTCTGCAGGGGCTAACGGGCTGTTAGGTAGAGTCTTCGCAGGGGTATTTGAATGTCCTACTCCCATTCCAAAGCTCCTTTATTCCACTCATAAACAAAGCCAACCGTCAGTACACCAAGGAACACAATCATGGACCAAAAGCCGTACATACCGATATCACCAAGGGCAACTGCCCAAGGGAACAAGAATGCAACCTCAAGATCAAAGATTATGAAAAGAATGGCAACCAAGTAGAAGCGCACATCAAACTGTCCACGCGAATCCTCAAAAGCCTCAAACCCACACTCATAGGCTGACAGCTTTTCATCATCAGGGTTCTGTTTTGCGATAAGAACCGCAGCCCCAACAAAAATAATAGAAAACGCAATTGCGATACCCAAGAAGATTAAGATGGGTAGATATTGGATGAGTAACGACTCCATGGGAGTCCCTTTTGTTATTGGCCCTAAAATACTGCGCTCTTTTATCGACCCAATTTCAATCCGTAAAGGGTGAATTTCAGTCTAACAAACGCCACGGCCACTATAGGGCCTGAATTGGGTAAAGAAAAGCTTACAAAGTTAGAATTATTGCGCTTTTTTGACGCAATAGGCACAAAAAAACGCGCCATATTACTATGGCACGTTCTTTGACCTCAATATAAGAGGTGCAAGTGGCGCGAGTGACGGGACTCGAACCCGCGACCCTCGGCGTGACAGGCCGATACTCTAACCAACTGAGCTACACCCGCGCGTCTCTTGCGGGGTGGTTTCTATGCCGTCAGCGCTCGCGTGTCAATCACAGAATTCAATAAATAGGAAAATAATTTAGAATGGAATATCTGGCTATAAAACGAAAAAACACGCCACATTTCTGAGGCGTGTTCTTCATCCCTTAAAAGGGGCAAGTGGCGCGAGTGACGGGACTCGAACCCGCGACCCTCGGCGTGACAGGCCGATACTCTAACCAACTGAGCTACACCCGCGCGTCTCTTGCGGGGTGGTTTCTATGCCGTCAGCGCTCAGGTGTCAATCATCTTTTTACAATTTAATTTCGCCACTCATATTTAGTTGTTTAAGTTCACTTGAAACCAAGCATATCCAACAAGTACAGCCACTATGATACCCCATAAAGTCACAGATCTTAAAAACCCAAATTTTTGGAAGGTATCGTAAATCAGTACCGGAACATTCAGGACAGGGTGAAAAGCCGCAACAATCCTTAACACCGAACCTGTCTTCTCTGTCCTTGTTGCACTATCGTCATACAACTTATCTCTCGGGTCGGCAGGAGCCCAACTTGCCTCATATTTGTTCGCTGACGGTTCTCGTATATCGACGCATGGTTCTGTTGGGGTTTTATTCACCTACCAGCACCCATTTTAGTCCAAGCCTAAATGCTTCAGGAGCAGCGGAAAAATGAGTCTGTCCTGGTAGCGTAATCATTTTTAGATCCCATGGTCTCTTCTCTAACTGCCCCCAATGCCCCATCCAGGCCAACGTAGGATCGCGGAATCGCGCATCATCATTTGAGCCACTTGATACAAACAACCGGGGTTTAATCGTCTCATCTACAGCCAAAGGTTTTAGAAACAGGTCTAAATTCCGATGCAATGCAGGATTACTCGCAATATATCCATGAAACAGATTCGGCTTATGCTGAGCAACATATAGTACGAATTGGCCACCTAAAGACTGACCAAATATGATTCGTTTAGATGAATCAATTGGATAACGCCCCTCTATATTAGGTAACAACTCCTCGGATAAAAATTTAAGAAATGCAGAAGCTCCACCATAATGATCCCGATCAAAAGCAGGCGCTGTATAATCTGTACTGCGCATATTTCCCTTCTTCCAATCATCAGTGCCATACGATATGCCGACTATGGTAAGGTCAGGCAACTCTGCACCAAAAGCCAAATATTGGTAGAAACTAGCCAGCATCGGGAATGTATGGCCGCCATCTAACAGATACACTGTAGGGTATCGCTTCTTACTACCTAATTCATATGTAACAGGCGTTCTTACAAAAACCTGAAAGGAACGACCTAAAGAAGATGATTCTACCTCAAGCCTATGAGGTTGATTTAATCCCTGAAGGTAACTCATATCATCGGAAGAGGCCCTGCTCTCTATATTAAAGCCTAAGAAAGCAACAGCCACAGCTACCCATTTGCTCATTTGCATCTCACCACGTTAAAGAACTGGGGAAAACAACAATAACTGAAGCTCGCGCATTCGCAAGTTCAGGAGCTTCAAATCTATTTGAGATCAAATCAAAGAAAGAAAGTGGTGGGCGATGACAGGCTCGAACTGCCGACCCTCTCGGTGTAAACGAGATGCTCTACCAACTGAGCTAATCGCCCACTTCTTCACTTTACTGTTTCTCTCTTGAGAGAGAATGGTGGGCGATGACAGGCTCGAACTGCCGACCCTCTCGGTGTAAACGAGATGCTCTACCAACTGAGCTAATCGCCCACATAATCATGTGGTGAGCGCGCTTTTAGGACCAAATGCTCTATCTGTCCACCCCTAATTTTCATTTATTCGTGATCTTTTTATTTAATCCGCCAGCGTTAGATAGCCGTGCAGCATCTTCACAAGCTGTTCTCTCATTTTATCATCTGATATTCCACTCGGGGGAAACAAAATAAAACTATGTATCAGACCCTCGGTAACCTGCACCAACATGTAAGAAACCACGGCTAAGTCTGTCTGATTCACTTCTGGATAATTTAGTAGGTGATTCTGAATCTGTGTCGCAAATACCTGTTCTTTCTTTTCTTTCTCTACTAGAAAACTCGTTGGTAACGGTGCCTCGTTAAATAAAACCCTGTGCAAATCAGGTGCGCGTTGATGCAATATAACTAGGGCATCAACAAACTTCCTAATCATCGTCTTAAGATCACTCGGACTCGTGCGTTCTTCATTGAGCAACTCATAAATAATTGCAAACCCCT
>JBFOLV010000421.1:0-4203 GCA_040830325.1 Kordiimonas sp.
GTGCGCCATACATATTTGGCGTCTGCACCCAATTCCACCGCACGCTGAATATGATGCTCCGCCAAAGCGAGCGTATCTACACCGTCCAAACCCCATACGCGGCCGGGCAATGCTGCATACATTTCAGCGAGCAATGCGTGAACTTCACCGTTTGCGGGGTATTCCTGCAGTAGATTTTTGACCATTCTATAAGCAAGTTGATTTCGGTCATGACGATGAAACCCCCAAAAATATCGCGCTCGGTCTAAAATGATCTCAACATCATTTCTGGTTTTACTTTTTGGCGCGATCACGCGGTGGCCGGCCATCATTGTCGCCACAAGTGATCTTATACTTGAGGCCATAGCCGTAATATTTGGCTGACTTCGAGCCGTCATACTCTCACTGATACCGTCCGAACCTTCCGCAACCATATCGAATATCAGTTGCCCTGCCACATCAGTCACAGAAGCTGACACTGAATAAAGATTAGCAGTTTCCATTGAAGACGAACGGTCTGGTACTATGACCCGCCCGTACCGGGCCAATTCCATAAGAAACAGATCGTTTGTGACCGTCGTGAGCGTTTCATCAACTGCTTTAGTTTGCACAACAGGGCTAAAAGAAACGACAAACGGATCAGCTTTAGAGACAGAAGTATTGAATTTTACAGCATAAACAATCATGACGGCAAAAATGATTGCCGCCACTAAAGCAATGCCAATACTGGCCTTCATAGAGTAGAAAAACGGTACAAATGGTTGGCGAGCTAACACCCCATCATCAACCATGGAAACCTCTGCTGTCTCTACAAGACAGTATCCTTTTTTTCTTACTGTTTTTAAATATCTGGGGTTCTGTGCATCATCCTCTAGTGCCTGCCTTAAGCTTACAATCACAACCGAAATTGCATGATCTGTGAGAGCTTGTTTTCCCCACACTTTATCAAGGAGTTCGTCTCTACTAACGGTGTGGCCTCGACGCTTGTGCAAATAACACAAGGTGCGCATCGCCCTGGGTTCAACTGTCACTGATTTGTCTGACGTACTGATTTTATTGAGTTCAGGATCAATCCGCCAAGGCCCAACCCAAAAATGGGTGCTTTCCGTCAAAACTATGCTCCCGTTCATCTATTCGCCTAAGGGTATGCCTTGAGCGCTAATTTAACAATAAACAGATAGATTAGCCTACCTCAATGAGGACCCATATCGCATTCCTTACGTTTTCCTTACAGTTTCGTCAGGTACAAGGCGCTTATCTCTCATAGGTTTGTCAGAAACATCAGGGGGATACCAAAATGAAAAACATAAAACTTGTGACAGCACTTCTGTTAACAACATGTCTGGCAGCATGCGGCGGAAACAGCACACCGCCAGCCGCTACACAAACACCTACGCCACCAACAACACCCCCGCCGCCACCCGAACCCACGGGCCCTGACGCTTTCAAAACAGCAGAATATAAACGCTCTTGGGCACTCGACTATATTAGTGCTGCTGACGCTTATGCTGCCGGCTACACCGGGGAAGGCGTCACAATCGGTGTTCTGGATTTTAATTTCGATTTTGAAACACGTGACCTGAACTATCATGCCGAAAGTGCTGACGCTGACTCTGTCTTACAAGGTATTTGGGAGAAGCAAGTTAACACCACACTTTCTTCAAGCCCTCACGGACAAGCAGTTGCTATGGTTGCTGCTGGAGCCAAAGACTTTATTGGTACACACGGCGTCGCGTTTGATTCTAGTGTGCTCGCTGTCCATTCCCATGCTGATGTTGATCGCCGTCAGGAAACCAAAAACGGCGTCACCGCCCATATTACAAACCCTTGGTCCTATATGCTTGATGCGGGCGCAAAGGTAATCAATGTTTCCCTCGGGCGCGCGATTGAAGCACAAGACTTATCTCAACTGGAAAACCCTCCCGAGGGCATAAATGAACTCCTTCTAAGAGAAGACATTGGTTACGCTGTTGAACATGGGGGTTTACTTGTTTGGGCGGTAGGTAACGAAGGCCTATCTAACCCTGACTCAATTGTCGAAACACATTATAACAAAATGAAAGACGCCGGGGTGCTAGACACTGGCGATGGGCAGTTAATTTTAGCTGGTGCTATTGCAGAGAACGGCGAAATTGCCGACTTCTCTAATCGAGCGGGATTTGGCGCCGATCACTATTTGGTAGCCCCTGCTGCCTTAGTGAATATCTATGTTAACGGTAAAATGGAAACAGGCAATGGCACTAGTTTTGCTGCCCCTGCTATAAGCGGAGCCGCCGCTGTTCTCTTTCAGGCCTTTCCCCACCTTACGGCTAAAGAGGTAGCCGATATCCTGTTCACAACCGCTACAGATTTAGGGGAAAAAGGAACTGATGAGATATATGGTCGGGGCCTGATAAATCTGAAGGCAGCACTGCAACCCATTGGCCAATCAGCTAGCCGCACACGGTTAACTAATGACCCGCTTTCTCTCGAAGGAGGTTTTACAAACATATCGCCTGTGTTTGGAGATGCCTTTCATGCAATATCAGGCACTGATAAAGTCATGATGCTTGATAGTTACAACCGTGCGTATGGCTATAATCTCAGTAGAACCTTCCATATACAGTCTAACAGGCCCAGCCTCTTCAATCGTCTCGACACAATGACCTCTGTTGGCAATTCACACCTGTCACTTGATCAACTCGGGAGTATGACATTTAGTTACATTTCGCCGGGGCGGCGGAACAGTCATCTGTCTGATGCGCTTCCATTTGCTGTACAAACCCAAGAAGGTGCGGTTAAAAACATGCGGTTTAGTTTTAGCCGTGAAATATCCAAAGACACCAAGTTACAGCTATCATACGGTGAAGGAGGAGCAGGGCTATTCTCCACGAATGAATTCAACAGTACCCTACAATCAATTCAGGCACATAACCCGCAACGCGACTCATTTGCGGCACTTTTCACAAATGCGCGGGGGTTTGCCCTGGAACGCTCTCACAGCGAGAACTTCTCTTACGGCTTCGCAATTTCCCAGTATCATCACGACGGCAACCGCTCCATAGCTGCACTATCTCAAGACAAAGAGAACACCGCCATAGCTGTAAACGCACACGTTGGCTGGGATAATGAAAATTGGGAAACAGGGATTAACATAGGGGCTCTCAAAGAAAACGGCAGTTTCTTAGGTTCCGTTTCCACAGGAGCCCTAGCAGTCGCTAACACAAACACCACAACGTACGGAAAACTGTTCGCGAAGCGTTTTCTTGAGAACGGCTGGCATATTTCAGGTCACTATACGCACGGATTTTCAGACATTGGTGTTTCTCAAACCAGTTTCATCGAGCACATCTCAACCGTGCAAACCAATGCCTTTATGGGTCAGGTAGGAAAACGGCACTTGTTAACCTCAAACGATTCTCTTTCCCTCACTTTTTTCCAACCCCTAAAGGCAGTTTCAGGACACCTAACTACATATCTGCCCACATCCCAAAATACTGATACAGGTGCACTAGCTTATGAAGAAGTAACGAGCAGCCTGTCTCCACAAAATCGGGAACTGAATCTTGAACTTGCATATCAGCTAATAAAACCTGCGTCTGGCTTACAGTTACGCATGAATATGCTTTACCAAAAGAATCCCGGAAACAGGTCAGGAACAGCCGCTGCATTCCTACTTCAAAGCAGATTGCCCTTTTGATCTAGGCGCCTCAGAAACCAGTTACTCTTCCTTGGTTGCCTCATCACTCGCTGCCGGTTGGCCGTGGTCAATTGTTAGGGGGCTTAGATAATGGGGGCTAGTAAGGCCGCGCTTGCGCATTGCGATGCCTGTTAGGCATTCCCGAAGGATACGATCTGCGTTTTGAGCACTTGTGTAACCGGGATCAACAAGAGGGTTCACCTCGACTAACTCAAAGCCAACCACTTTCTTTTCAGCGCATAATCGGCGCACGAGCGGAAAGGCTTCACGAGTGGTCAAGCCGCCTGGTTCCGGTGTGCCTGTGCCCGGCATGTAGGCCGGATCAAGCACATCTACATCAAATGAAATGTAAAGATACTCAGGGCCATCAAGTGCCTCCTGCATCACACGCGGCATAACTTTGTCCCAGCCTTCTTTCTCAATTTCTGCCATGGTGTGATAGCGGAGGCCGTGCTCACGCATCCATTCAAAGCCTTCTTTGCCCGGCCAGTAACCCCTTAAGCCTACCTGAATAAAGTTCTTGCCCGGCACCAATTCTTCATCAA
>JBFOLV010000422.1:0-2618 GCA_040830325.1 Kordiimonas sp.
ACCGTGAAATCAATAGATTTCTGGTGGCAGGCGGCCATGAAGTATTCGCTCAGATCAGTTGATAGCTTGCCTCCTGCCTGGGTAAGGTATCTGAGGCTAGGTAAATCCATTTTATTGAAACGCAGCTTTTTCAGCATTTCATAGATAAAGGGAACTCCGCCAAAAGTGGTAACTTTTTGCTCTTTTAAAAGTGACCAGAACTTTGGACTCATGAGCGGCTCATCGGTCGCGACAATCGCGGCCCCCGAAAGCAGATGGGTGTTGATCAGCGAGAGCCCATAGCTATAGCTCATCGGCATTGTGGTTATCACGCGGTCACTTTGCGCTATTCCCAGGTATTCGATTATCTGATTTGCATTGCATGCGATATTTTGGGCTGACAGGCGCACCATTGTTTTGCTGCCTGTGGAGCCCGATGTGCTGATAAGTAGGGCTAGGTTGTCATGTATTTGGGTAGCGGCAGTATTCAACGAAACGCATTTATAGCCAGCGATGGTTTCCTGTTTTGATGATGTTTCATCTGCCGGTGAAAAGAGGGAATTTGGCTGATAGGCCGCACAAATTTCCGCCAGGCCTTCAGGCTTGATGCCATTGGGGAGCAGAATAGGGACGATACCACGGCGAAGGCACCCAACATAAGCGGCAATGGAGCCAACCGAATTACTAGTTTTAAGGACGGCTATAGATCGGGGTGGAAGATGCGCGCAAAGCTTGTCTGCCAGCTCCGTTAAGCCGATATAGCTAACGGTGCGGCCTTCCGCGTCAATAACCGCAGGTGCCTCGCCAAACTTTTCTATATCGTCAAAAACAGCCATTTATTGCTCGTTTCATGAGAAAAGGCGCCGACCGCCAAGCCCTGCGCCTTCTTCACACTATGTACCCTATAGTTAGGCAGTAGCAGGCAATTGCACAGGGGTGTTATCAATTTGGTCCTCTGTGAAAATGTCCTCTGCTTTTAAAGGGTTAAAGATGGTTGTTCCATCTCGTTCCATATAATTCTTAACAAAGTCTCTATCCTCACCGGCAAGGCAGAGGTTGCTGTGTTCGCGGAATGGACGGAATTTAAAACCATGCTCCGCAATTTCACGTAAAGGTTGCTCGTAAACATTGCCGATCTTGATATGCACATAAGGGCAAACCAATACATCCCCGATCGGCGTGATATACATTCGGTTTACGGTATTGCAGCCCAGAATGCCTTCGTAATTCCGGTCAAAAGGGTTCCAGAGATTGCGCAGAATATTCTTGTATTTCTTCCGCATCGCAATGAGGTGCGCCTTGTCTTCCTCATCTACCATAATTTCGCGGGCTTTTTGCCACATGCCCCCCGGTGTCGCGACATTAAGTAGTGTGGTATAGTTTTGATCCTTGGAGTATTCGACAAGGTTCTTAATGTCTTCTGAGAAGGCGTTGTAATGGCCAACTGTGATGTTCAGGTAGGGGGACATGCCCGCCTCCTGCACATACTTGAGGGCCTCAATCGCTTTTTTCCACGAACCCTTGCGGCCACGGAACTCGTCGTGGACTTCCTCTTCCATACTGTCGATGCTGACAGATACCCGGTTTACGCCAGCCTCTGCCAAACGCTTGGCCATGTCCGCATCCATAAAATAGCCGTTTGTTGTTAGATACACATAGAAGCGGGAGGTATCCATTGCCTCCAGTGTTTCAAACAGAATGTCCGGCCGAAGCAAAAGCTCGCCGCCCTGCAAATCCCATTCAAAGATACCCAGTTCATGTGCCTCATTGGCAACGCGGCGAATAACGTCTGCGTCCAGCACTTCCTTCACGTGATCGCCTTTGGGGGAATTCGTGAAGCAATGTTCGCAGCGTAAGTTGCAAGCGTTGTTGAGGTTTAGATCAATGCCCCGTTGTTTCGTGCCAATCTTGCCACCGTTTTTACGGACATAGTTATGAAAAGCACGAAACTTCTCTACGACGATGGGTTTGTCTAATAGGGCCATTTTTTATTCCGTTCTGCCTTACGGCTGGTAGGTTCCCTTGTTTATTCCACACCAGTTTACTTCAAACATGGCCGGTTGGATTGGAAATCGTTAGTTGATGGTTACGCCGTACTTGGCCATCAGTTCCTTGCCTTTTTCAAATGAACTGAACTCGATGATGTCATCCGTTTCCATTGCGATGTCGAACGCATCTTCAAGGGCCGCTATAAGCCCCATATGACCGATGGAATCCCATTCCGGGATTGAATTATATTCCAACGCTTCCACAGCGACTGAGCTATCAACTTCAAAGCTTTCAACGAAGGCCTGGCTGTATTTTTCAAGGTTACTCATCTCAGCATGGATCCTTATGGTAACTGTTTCATTCTTAGTAATTGGTTTAATTTAACAATATAACTCATTGAAAAATATTTAATAAAATGATTTTTCTGCCTGCATTCAATTATGGTCAGGATATTAGCTGTAACTATTCAACTTTTATGCCATTCTTTGTGATGCTGCCTTGGTCTGATTGTTTCACTGGCCGAGCTTTTTTAACAACAAGGTCTTTTTCAACAAATTGATCCACGAAGTCCCGCACGAGGAAAAAGTCCAAGTCCAGCAGTTCGCACATATCCATAATGCTGTGCTCGCCGTCCATCAGAAACTGTATGC
>JBFOLV010000423.1:0-3834 GCA_040830325.1 Kordiimonas sp.
AAAGGCCAAGCCCAAGTCACAGTTTTCAGCTGCCACTATTTCTTTTAGTTGCTCAATGTTTTCTTCAACCGTCGGGTCAGCATGATGATTTGGGAAATTACCATCCACTTCAGCGTTGATAACAATATGTTCTCCCGGCAAACGCTTAACCAAGGCTTCTACCGCAGGACCTGCCGAACCGTTGGCCGGGTCCCAAGCTACTTTAAAGTTGCCCATATCAACATCGCGAACCAGACGGTCAATATATCTATCAAAGATATCCTCATCTGAAACAGAACCTTGCCCAGCTTCAAAGTCACCATCTGCTGCCATCTTGCCCAATGTTTGAATAGCTTCTCCAAAGCAAGGCTTTTTACCCAGCATAATCTTAAAACCATTATAGTTCGGCGGGTTGTGCGAGCCCGTAACCATAATGCCGCCGTCCAAATCTAACTCGAATACGGAGTAATAAAGCATAGGCGTACCAGCAAGCCCAACGCATGTTACGTCTACGCCCGTGCTGGCAATACCTTCCATTAGCGCGCCTGATAGTTCTGAAGCCGAAAGGCGGCCATCATACCCAACAGCTACACGTTTACCGCCTGCCCTACGAACCTGTGTGCCAAATGCCTTTCCAAGCGCCCTTGCATCTGCGACATGAAGAGTTTCACCAACAATTCCGCGTACATCGTATTCGCGAAGTATCGTAGGGTGGAAAGTGTGTGTAGACATAGGGGCCTCAAAAAATGAAAAGTGGAAAATACGAATGAATAAAGTGTCAGCCAGTAACTAGTAGGTCAATGACATTTAATTAGTTTACTGTGATTTCCAAGTGAAGAAATACTGTTCTTGTCGTTAGCTCAATTTATCGAGCAAAGTTTTTCTGGCTTCAGAGAGTTTGGACGCCATCCAGTCGCTTCCCCCTTTGTCGGGGTGGCATTGAGCCATAAGCTTACGGTAAGCCGCATTTATTTCATCTTTGCTAGGATTTGCGCCAAGCCCTAAGACCTCAAGGGCTTCATCACGTGACATTGTCGTACGTGAGGATTGCATCTGATCTTGTCGGAAAGATTTAGCCCGACCAAAAAGGGACGACAAAGTATTTGCAACACCGAGCATACGCCATGCAGCAAATCCGGCAGGCAAAATAGCCATAATATTGCGCCCTGCAGCAAGCAGAAGCATAGCCATTACAGCACACAGGCCAACAATCCCCCACATAAGGGTTGTCTTTGCTGATTTTAGTTCGGCGTTAGCCCACCAATTGAGCATCATTAATAAGGCACCAGCCAGCATCAACCCAATGACAAGCCAAATCATACTTTATTGCTCTTTCTTTTTGCGGAACGGTAACGCTAAGGCATCAACAAGGTTGCGAACTTCTTGACGTGCCGCCACATGAGACATTGACAACCCTTTTCCATCCAGGCCTTTCGACTTTTTCAAATCCATCAATGTTAAGCCTCGCAAGAACATCTCACGGTAAATCACTCGCTCACCCAGTCCTGGTATGTAACGAAGCCCCACTCGTTTAGTGAGTTCGTTCAAAACGCCTTCAACCCGTTCTTTGTTTTTGGCATGGAGTGCACCAACACGATTACGAAGTACCACCCAGTCAATTGTACTTCCATCCGCTAACGAACGCCGCTGACGCGCCTTCCAAACCATCTCAGCGTAAAGGCTCGGCCCTTCTACTTTATGGGTTTCGGGGTGCACGCGGGCAAGTAAATCAAGGTCTACGAAACTATCATTCACCGGGGTAACTAACGTATCAGCCGCAGTATGCGCTAAACGTGACAAGAAAGTATCACTACCTGGGCAGTCAATAACCATCACATCGACATCTGAGGCCAACTCAACGTAAGCGGCTTCAAATCTCTTCTTTTCATCAGCTTCCGCCGCATCGGACGTACGGTGTTCGGAACGTGGCACCACTTTTTCAGTAGGGTGCGCTAAATCAATATTGTTTTTAGTGCAATATGCACGTCTGTTTTCAATGTACCTTGTCAGACTTTTCTGACGCGCATCGAGATCAATAGTGCCAACACGGTAACCTTCATGCAACAGTGCCACAACAATATGCATTGCCGTGGTAGACTTACCAGAACCACCTTTTTCATTTCCAAGAACAATCAGATATGACCTACCACCGCCGTTATTCTGGCTCTTTTCCTCGTGATTTACCTCACTGTCTGGCACGGATTACCTCCTCCGAAAACTCAATACTCTATTGTGTGCACGTCAGCTTATACTTGAAGCAAGCACTATTTTTCCTCATATAGGCGATGTAACCAGTGTAAGATATAATAAAAACCGTTAGCGGAGAAATACCCTACGTGCGTGATAGATTAAGACATATCACAGTTTACATTCTTTTGATCGCCTTACTGGCTTTGATTCCAGTGGGTTTAGCGCGTCATATGCTTAGCGAGTCAAGAGAGGATGCTTTTGTCCCTGACCAACCTAATTATTTAGCGCATCAATATCCACCGCGCGGAAAAGCTGAAGTAACAGCGAAGCTTGCACGTATATTAGACCAAAAGATGCATGTCATTGAGGAAGTACCACGCGTGTATTTATCACGCCTTCCAGAGGCACTACCACAAGTTCAACAGGCACACGAAAAAAAGCGCCTTTTCACCTCTGCATTGTTGCCCGTTATACTCCGTGCAAATGAATTGATTATCGCGGATCGAGGCAGACTAATTGATTTAAGGTCTAAAATTGAAACAGGTTCTCGCCTGAAACGTTCAGAACGAGACTGGCTCTACAAAATTGCTAAAAAACACAAAGAACGCCTACCTGAGCAACTTAAAGCAGATGATATCAATATACTTTTGTATAAAATCGATGTGATCCCTCCTTCTCTAGCACTTGCACAGGCAGCTATGGAATCAGGTTGGGGTACCAGTAAGTTCGCACAACAGGGCAATGCCCTTTTTGGTGAATGGGTTTGGGATGAATCACAACCAGGCATTGTTCCTGCGGGCCGAGAAGAGGGATTGACCCACCGCATCAAGAGTTTCGAATATCTGCTTGATAGCGTCAGAAGCTATATGGTGAACTTGAACAGGCATGCAAGCTATGCGGATCTAAGACGTAGGCGCGCCGAACTTCGTGAACATTCCCTGATCGTTACAGGTGCAGCGCTTGCGCCAGCTCTTTCAAGTTACTCTGAGCGTGGTACAGCCTACGTTAATGACATTCTTTCCATCATTAACTACAACGAGCTTGGCGGGCTGGATAACGCCTTACTTGCAGGTTCAAATACGAGCACAACCTTATGACCGAGTTAACGCCTGTTATCCGCACGATCAAGGAGCTCAGGACACAAGTTTCATTATGGCGCGCAGCTGGATTACGCATCGGACTTGTCCCTACCATGGGCGCTTTGCACCACGGGCACCTCTCTCTCGTTGAAGCAATTTCAGACAAAGTTGACAAAATCGTCGTGTCTATCTTTGTTAACCCAAAGCAATTTGGCGAGAATGAAGACCTAGACGCTTACCCTCGCCAAGAGGAAGCAGATCGCAGCAAGTTAAGCACAACTAAGGCAGACCTTGTCTTTGCCCCTCTTGCAACAGAAATGTACCCCGAGGGACATGTTAGCAACGTTACGCTTTCTGGTATCACCGAAGTGCTAGAAGGTGCGGCGCGGCCTGGACATTTTGATGGTGTTGCAACCATCGTAACCAAGCTTCTGTTACAGTGCCTGCCAGACACTGCCATTTTTGGGGAAAAAGACTACCAACAGCTTGCGGTTATCCGGCAATTTGTGAAAGACCTCGACATTCCGGTCGAAATTCTTGGCGGTAAACTCATTAGGGAACCGGATGGCTTAGCCGCCTCTTCCCG
>JBFOLV010000424.1:0-5044 GCA_040830325.1 Kordiimonas sp.
CATATGATGTAACGCGGCTCGTATGGTTTGAGGTACACGCAACAGCCGAAGCTGCGATTGTGCGAGAGAAGAGGCTGAAGCGCTATAAGCGTGATTGGAAGGTCGAGCTGATTGAAGCTGATAACCCCAATTGGTACGACGTCTACGACAAAATTACTGGATAGAGCCCTCTCTGGAACGTCATGCGATGGCTTGACCGGCGCATCCATGACAATGCCGAGCTATGGACTCGCCGATCAAGTCGGTGAGTGACTGTTAAGTAAGTATCTGATTCGTGTTTTGAAATAGAAAATGTAGAGATTTTTGTTCTTTCTATGTTCTTTTTCTATATCATATCGCTATATAAAGAAAAATTTATAAGAGCTGGGTTTTGTTTGTTACAGGTAACCGTGTTTTTAACCATAATTCTGTGCTAAACTAGGCTCACAGTGGGGTTGAATATATGCTGTTCTAGCAATTTATTTGTTGACAGCGTCGGTTTTAAAATATAACTAAGCGATATAATGGTATAGAGATCTAGATATATAAATTATATCGTTGACACAAATCCGAGTATGCGACATCTTATTTGTACGCAAAAAAGGAGAAGCCCTTTAGAGCCTCTCCTTTTGCGTATCGGCCACCTAGGGCCAGATAAGTTGTAAGCATTCTTATTCTAACTTGGGTGGCCGATTTTAGCAACCATAGAATGTAACAGTTTGTTATATTCCAAGTTAGAAGGAGCCTGCTATATGCGGCGATTTTCTGAGTTAAGTAATACAGATATTTTAGCTATTAAGTCTCGACTACAAGATGGGCATCAAGTCCAACAGATTGCTCGTGACTTCGATATTAATATGGGTCGTATTTCCGAGATAAAGCATGGAAAGCGAGCTTCTCATATTAATCCAAACCAAAGGAGTTTGGATTTTGCGTAAGTCAAAAGGGAGCTCAAAGAAGGTTGCTCATCGTAGCGCTGTATCTGGTCGTTTCGTAAAGGAAAGTTACGCTAAGAAACACCCTAGGACGACTGTGAAAGAAACTATCAAAAAGTAAATTTTGTTATGATGTCGGGGGAGGGGCTAATGGCCCCTTCACTTCTTCCATATCTTTTCACCGCTGCCGGGTATGCCTAGGCTGTCCCAAATGGCATCTACCTTGTTTACCACGTCATCATCCATAGCGATTTCTTCACCCCATTCACGGTGTGTTTCGTTGCCAATTTTGTTTGTGGCGTCCATGCCGAGCTTGCCGCCTAGTCCGCTTTCGGGGCTGGCGAAATCAAGGTAATCAATGGGGGTGTTTTCAATGGTGACAATGTCCCGCACTGGGTCCATGCGCGTGGACATTGCCCACATCACATCTTTCCAGTCCCGGCAGTTGATATCATCATCCACCACAATCACGAATTTGGTGTACATAAACTGCCTGAGGAAGGACCATGCGCCCATCATCACGCGTTTGGCGTGGCCAGCGTAGGCCTTTTTCATGCTGACAACCGCGATGCGGTAGCTGCACCCTTCGGGCGGCAACCAGAAATCCACAATCTCTGGGAATTGTTGTTGCAGCAGCGGAATGAAAACTTCGTTGAGCGCTTCACCGAGCACGGATGGTTCATCCGGCGGCCGGCCCGTATAGGTGCTCAGGTAAATTGGTTCCTTGCGCATAGTGATGGCCGTGACATTAAACACCGGGAATTTCTCCACGCTGTTATAATAGCCCGTGTGGTCACCGTAGGGGCCTTCGTCGCGGTAATCATCAAGACTGACGAAACCTTCAATAACAATCTCTGCGGTGGCAGGTACTTGCAGCGGCACTGTCTTACAGTCCACTAGGGGCACCTTCTTGCCGCGCAGCAAACCAGCGAACTGATACTCGCTGAGGGTATCAGGCACAGGTGTTACGGCAGCGAGGATGGTGCCAGGGTCCGCGCCGATAACAACGGCTGCTGGCACAGGCTCCGGGCTTACGTCTTTCCAGCGCGCATATTGCTGCGCCCCGCCGCGGTGCTTTAACCAGCGCATCAGTGTTTGGTTTTTACTAACCCGCTGCATGCGGTAAATGCCGAGGTTATAATTATCCTCTGCTTTATCAGATGGGCCTTTTGTTACTACGAGCGGCCATGTGATTAGGGGCGCCGGTTCACCGGGCCAACAGGTTTGGATCGGTAATTTATCAAGGTCAATGTCATCACCTGTCAGCACAATTTCTTGCACCGGGGCTTTTTTAACGCGCTTTGGCTTCATCGACAGCACTTGCTTCGCGAGCGGTAGCATGCCGATGGCATCCTTGATGCCGCGCGGTGGCTCTGGCTGACGGAGGAACGCGAGGGTTTCCCCCACTTCACGAAGCTCATGTGGTTCGCGGTTCATGCCCCACGCAACACGCTCGACGGTGCCGAACAGGTTTACGAGCACTGGCATGTCGGATTTTTCGCCGCGCTCATTCACGACATTTTCAAACAGGATTGCGGGGCCACCCTCGGCCAATACGCGTGTTTGAATTTCGGTCATTTCAAGCTCGGTTGAAACTTGTTCCGTAACGCGCACTAGGCGGCCTTCCGCCTCTAGTCGCTCGATAAAATCTCTGAGTGAATCATATGCCATATGGCGCTTATAAATCAGCTTGGCTGAGAGTTCCACGGTGAAATCATTTTGTCGCAGGTGGCGGTATGTTAAATTGGGCGGCGTCTAGTGCCTGTGGGCCGGGTGAAGAATATTGATGTTAAGTTTCAAGGGTATGAGAATGATGAAGTTTGCGAAGGCGACACTTACAGCGGCAGCACAGGTTATACTCGTTTGCGCGACCATTGTTCTTGCAGGCTGTAACGGCGACAGTGCAACCGCAAACACTAGCTCTTCCAACACGAGCGTGACGACAACCACACCGACGCCGCCTAATGACAATATCGTTTTAACGAATGCGCGTTTTTATACTGTGAATGATGCCCTGCCTGAGGCCGCGGCCCTAGCTTACAATAAGGAAGGGGTGATTATTGCGGTTGGATCAGACGCCGATGTGAAGGCGGCAGCGGGTGAGGGGGCGACTGTTAGAGACTTACAGGGGGCATTTGTCATGCCCGGTTTCCAAGATTTACACGGGCATATTATTGAAGCCGGGCTTGAAGCAACACGCTGTGTTGTGGACCCAAGTTCAGTACGGGCGCAAATTGAAGATGATGTTCTTGAGTGCGTTTTACTTCAGCCGAATAAAGACTGGGTGTTTGGTTCAGGTGTGCGGGTCGAGGAACTGCGGTCTATTTATGATGACCCAGCTGCTGCCCTTGACGCATTGGTGCCAGACAAGCCAGCTGTTTTTCTGGATGCTGTTGGGCACGGCGCGTGGGCAAACAGCATGGCGCTGGATGCTGTTGGATACACAAAAGAAAACGAGGACCCGCAAGGGGCGATCATTGACCGGTTTGAAGACGGCACGCCAACAGGCGTCGTGTATGAAAATGGCCAGCAGCGTTTGCGCACAGCAGCGCTGCCACCGACAGAAGCAAACCTTGAGGAGAATTACCAAGGGTTGCTGATTGTGCTGAAAACTCTCGCTGAAAATGGCATTACGACAGTGGGCGATGCCGGTGGGTACTGGCCGCGGGGCCACGAAAAAGCGTGGGTGCGCGCCGAAGATAACGGTGAAATGACGGTGCGCGCGAGCAACACGCTCTATGTTTTTCCTGACAGGGATTATGACGCACAGCTTGCTGAAATAATGAACCGAAAAACAACTGATGCAAATAGGCTTGTGCAGTTTGATCAGGTGAAAATTTATGTTGATGGCATCCCTGAGTTTGGCACAGCAGCAATGTATGAGCCCTATTCGCGGAACCCAGGCGTTGTATCTGGTTACCCGCTTGGGTTTGAATATTTTGATAGGCAGGAGCTGAAAGATTACAGCCTTGCTTTTGATAAGGCGGGGTTTCAAATTTATTATCACGCCACTGGAGATAGAGGCGTTGGTTTGGCGCTTGATATGGTTGCTGAAATACGGGCGTTGAATGCGAGCACGCAGGCACACCGTATTACACACTGTATTATAGTGGATGACAGAGATAATGACCGGTTTAAGTCCCTCAATGTGGTGGCGGACCTGCAGATTTCTCCTGCGACAACAAACCCGGCCGACATACCATTTTATGATGAGTTGATTGGCGCGCGGTCTGCGAACCTTTATCCTGTTGGTTCTCTGTTGGCGGCTGGTGCTGACGTTATTTTGTCGAGCGATTGGTCCGCTGATGAATTGCCGCCTTTGCAGAAACTGGAGGCCGCAGTTACCCGAAATATTGAAGCTGTGCCCGACCTTGCGACAGCTGTGCGCTTGATGACAATTAACCCGGCTCGTCTGATCGGTAATGGTGACCTGACGGGTAGTTTAGAGGTTGGTAAGTACGCAGATATTGTTGTGCTCGACCAAGATATATTTTCTGTAGCCCCTGCAAGCATTGATGAAACACGCGTGCTTGGCACCATTATGGGCGGACGAGTTGTTTTTGACCGAAACAGCCTGCTGAAGTGAAGAAATACGTGATCAAGGTTGCCGAGTTTATTGACCAAAGGCAGATTTTCGTGTTGCAGCATTTAAGGTAGTAAATTTATGCTGTGGAATAGCTTTTGGGGGGCATGATGCTGGAAAATTATCGAGCAGAAAAACAAGCAGATGGTACCTTTGTCCTACGGCAAGGATGGCGAGCAATAGCTTACCGGCTAAGCGCCGACGAATTTGATACTTACAATAAGATAGCAAACTTTTTGACGCTATTTACGGTGGTAGCTTTGTTCGTGGCAATTTTTGGCTTTATTGCTGCTGAGCCATTGTTTGGGCTTTCAGAATACATGTGGGATAACTTATTTCCATTCGTGATAGCTGTTTTTTTAATCAGTATGTACAAATTTCTGCTCTATGTATTTAGTAGGAAACTATTCCAAGATAAGCTCCCGTTGGATGAGGGGCTGCCTTATTTTGAGAGGCGTCGTCAGTCTGCGTTGAAGAGATGGAAGACCCAAAAAGCATTACATATCTTTTTAGTGATTTTTGCTGTGATTAGGCTCGTAAGTGAACC
>JBFOLV010000425.1:0-10086 GCA_040830325.1 Kordiimonas sp.
AAAATGCAGACCCGCCGATTTGCAAAAAGACAACTGACTTGGTTCCGGAATCAGTTTGCTGATTGGGAAAGAGTGTCTACGCAAGATTCTGAAAGTTAATCTTCTCCATTATTATATAAAAAACACAAAAAACCTGTTGACTGAGTAATTTTATTACAATAAAACGCCAATTCTTATAAGGAAACGTGCGTCCGTTGGGGCGTTTTTGTATATTTTGCAGAAGTTTCTGGAGAGAATGGTGAAATATATTCAGGCATGCTGAATGTTGTATGTCATTGAAATTATTGTTGTTTGATGTTTTTTGCCGCTTGTTTTGGTAATGGTTTATTATCAGCTTTGTCGTATTTTAGGACAAGCAGTACAGGCGAAGTGGATAGTAGTTATGACGAAGACGGATCAAAAAGTAGCAGCGGCTACAGATGAAAATACTGAGATGACCGGTGCTGAAATGATTATCAAAGCGCTAGCGGATCTTGGTGTGGAAGTCATTTTTGGGTATCCGGGCGGCGCAGTGCTTCCTATCTATGACGAAATCTTCAAACAGAATCGTATCAAGCACATTCTGGTGCGCCACGAACAGGCAGCGACACATGCGGCTGAAGGCTATGCGCGTTCAACTGGTAAGCCAGGTGTTGTGCTGGTAACAAGTGGCCCTGGGGCGACAAACGCCGTTACGGGCCTTACGGACGCCATGCTTGATAGTATCCCAATGATATGTATCACAGGGCAGGTTGCACGCCACCTTATTGGTAATGATGCCTTCCAGGAGGCAGACACCGTTGGTATTACGCGCCCATGTACCAAGCATAATTATTTGGTTCAGGACACGGCTGATGTCCCAAGTGTTATCAACGAGGCTTTCTATGTGGCAACAAACGGCCGACCGGGACCTGTTGTTATTGATATGCCAAAGGACGTGCAGGTAGAAAAAGCACCTTACAAGATAGAAGGCCCCGCTGAGCACCGCACGTACCGTCCGCAAATTGACGGTGATGAAAAAGCAATCCGTGAAGCAGTTAGAATGCTTGCTGAAAGCACACGCCCAATTATCTATTCTGGCGGCGGCATCATTAACAGTGGACCAGAGGCTTCCAAATTGTTGACTGAGTTTGCACGCCTAACAGGTATGCCGGTTACAAATACATTGATGGGCCTTGGTGCCTATCCCGCAAGCGATAAGCAATTCCTTGGCATGCTTGGTATGCACGGCACATGGGAAGCGAACCATGCAATGCATGACTGTGATGTTATGTTTGCGATTGGTGCACGTTTTGATGACCGGGTTACGGCGCGGGTTGATGGCTTCTCGCCGGGTTCAAAGAAGATTCATGTTGATATCGACCTATCAAGCATCAATAAAAATGTTTCCGTTGATGTAGCAATCATAGGTGACGCGACTTCTGTGTTGCGCCGTATGATCGATATCTGGAACGAAGAAGGTTACAGCACCAACCAACCATCCTTGGATAGCTGGTGGTCACAGATCAACCAGTGGCGTGACCGTAAGTGCCTTTCTTATGAAGACAGCGACAAAGTAATCATGCCGCAGAAGGCGCTGGAGCGTTTGCACCATTTTGTGCAAGACAAAGACGCTATCATTTCCACAGAGGTAGGCCAGCACCAAATGTGGGCTGCACAGTTCCTTGGCTTTGAAAAACCAAACCGTTGGTTAACATCAGGCGGTCTTGGCACAATGGGTTACGGCCTTCCTGCTGCAATGGGTGCGCAGATTGCAAACCCAGACAGGCTTTGCATTGATGTAGCCGGTGAGGCATCTATTCAGATGAATATCCAGGAACTAGGCACCATCGCGCAGTATAATCTGCCGGTGAAGCTTTTCATTCTCAACAATGAATATATGGGCATGGTGCGCCAGTGGCAGGACCTCACGTTTGATGGGCGTCACTCTGAGAGCTATTCAGACAGTTTGCCTGATTTTGTAATGCTCGCCGAAGCATATGGCATCAAGGGCCTCGTTGTTGAGGACCCGGCGGACTTGGACGCAACCATCGAAGAGATGCTCGCGCATGACGGCCCTGTTGTTGTGGATTGCCGTGTCGCGAAGCTAGAAAATTGTTTCCCTATGGTGCCTGCGGGCGCTGCACATAATGAAATGCTTCTTCCCGGTGACAATGTCACCAAAACCGAAGGGGATGAAGCACTGGCAATGGTGTAAACCCCGAATTAGGAATTGTGAGATAGCCTGAGGGCGTGTTGGCGGCGCTTAAATATTCTTTCCCCCCTCGAATATTGCTCCTGCAGCCCTCAGGCGAACCGACATAGGATATTAAAGAGTTTTAGTAATGGATGGCTCGATGAAAGATTTAGGTACAATACAGCGGCATACGATCAGCGTGATCGTGGACAACGAAGCTGGTGTGCTCGCGCGGGTCAGTGGCCTTTTTTCTGGCCGTGGCTACAATATTGAAAGCCTGACTGTGGCGGCCTTGAAGGACGGCAAGCGCCGTTCGCGTATCACGCTTGTCACCAAAGGCACAAAAATGGTGATAGAGCAGATCAAGGCCCAACTTGACCGTTTGGTCCCTGTTCATAAGGTTGCTGACCTTACAATGGACGGCGATTTTGTCTCCCGCGAGCTGGCGCTTGTGAAGGTGAGCAGTACTGGTGAAAAGCGTGTGGAAGCGCTCAGTATTGCGGAGGCTTTCCGCGCCAATGTGGTGGATAGCACCATAAAAAGTTTCGTTTTTGAGCTTACTGGTTCCGCTGAAAAGCTTTCTGCTTTTGTGGAACATATGGGTGAGCTTGGCCTTGTAGAGGTTGCACGCACTGGGGCCGCGGCCTTAGGGCGTGGTGCTGAAGGCCTTTAAAGAATTAATACAAATATTAACGATAAATACCCCCTAAAGGATTAAGTAAAATGCGTGTTTATTTTGATAGTGATGCAGACGTTAACTTGGTAAAGGACAAAACCGTTGCCATCGTTGGTTATGGTAGCCAGGGCCACGCCCATGCAGGCAACCTACGTGACAGCGGTGTTAGCCGCGTTATCGTTGCTCTTCGTGAAGGGTCTGCAACACGTAAGAAAGCAGAAGCTGCTGGCTTTGAAACAATGACAGCAACGGAAGCTGCAAAAGAAGCTGACATGGTTATGGTGCTTGCTCCAGATGAGCACCAAGCTGGCATCTATGCTGATGAGCTTGCAAGCAACATGAAAGAAGGCGCTGCCCTCATGTTTGCACACGGCCTTAATATTCATTTCGGCCTTATCGAAGCACGCAAAGACCTTGACGTGATCATGGTTGCACCAAAAGGCCCAGGTCACACAGTGCGCGCGCAGTATGCAATGGGTAAAGGCGTTCCTTGCCTTATCGCAGTACACCAAGATGCATCAGGCAAAGCACATGACCTTTGCCTCTCGTACGCGTCTGCAATTGGTGGTGGCCGCTCAGGCATTATTGAAACTAACTTCCGTGAAGAGTGTGAAACTGACCTGTTCGGCGAGCAAGCTGTTCTTTGTGGTGGTGTTTCTGAGCTTATCAAAGCTGGTTTTGAAACACTTACTGAAGCTGGTTATGCGCCAGAAATGGCATACTTTGAGTGTCTGCACGAAGTGAAGCTTATCGTAGACCTTATCTACGAAGGTGGCATCGCGAACATGCGCTACAGCGTGTCTAATACTGCTGAATACGGCGACTATAAAACAGGCCCACGTATCATTACCGATGAAACAAAAGCTGAAATGAAACGCGTGCTTGAAGATATACAGCAGGGCCGTTTCGTAAAAGATTTTATCACCGACAATAATGCCGGCAACCCTGAGCTTAAGGCACACCGCGGCCTAGCTGAGCGTCATCCAATCGAGGAAGTAGGCAGCAAGCTTCGCGGCCTAATGCCTTGGATGCAAGAAGGCAAACTCGTTGATAAAGAAAAGAACTAACCCTCAATAAAAAAGACTAGCAACCAACTCATAAGGCGTCCCATCCGGGTCGCCTTTTTTGTATGTACATTAGAGAAAGATATTAGTTCCCCTGAGAAGTAGTACTTCTTTAGGGACTAGCTGTGACGACAGGGTAGTTTGGTGGGTTTTGTCTGTTTGTTGGTGTCTACGTGTACAACGGCAGTGTGCTCAGGGTGGGCTGCTGCCCATTGTTCTTCTTTGTGACTGTAGATTTTGGTTAGAGCGAAAAACATCACGCCGCCCATTAACGCTGTGAAAAATACACCTCCAGCTTTTTCCATTACACTGTCCTTCCAAAACTCTCACTACACATGGGGGCACCATAGGCAAATTGCGATACACGTTAAACATACGTTTTCGTGAGCTGAGGGAACGAAAGTTTAATTGGACCTTTCTGCCATAGAATCATCTCCATAATGCCTGCTTGATGCCCCGATGCCGCCTTGTTTTGGCGGAGAATAGGTTTCGGTCATGCGGATGCTCGCATGAGAGATTTATAAGGGCCATTGCATCAGCGTGTATTTGGCTAGAGATTGGGGATTATTGATGAAAAAGATAATGATAGGCTGCGCGGCAGCCGCGACAGCGCTGGTAATTTCCACCAGCAGTATGGCTGATGACAGCAAACCGTTCAGTGGACCATACATTGGTGTTGAAGGTGGTTTTGGGCAACTGAAGGACCAGAGTTATAAAGACGGTAGCCGTTGGTCACTGGGCGGTATCGCTGGTTATCGGCACCAATTTGATAATGATCTGGTACTTGGCCTAGAGGGGGGTGTTGAGTTTACATCAGACCTGAAGGCTTCTTCGTTCGGAAGTGTTTTCGATAGGGACTATAAGCCGACATGGAGCGCTTCTGCGTTGCTTGGCTATGCTTTTGGTGAAGATAAGAGAAACCTGATTTTCGCGAAAGCTGGTTATAGCCGATTACGGTATGAAGTTAAGCTTGGCGAAGGTGTTTCTGGGGCCGCTCTGACGTTTCCTGAGGGAACTTTTGGGGACTTTAGCAAAGGTGCCTTGAAGCTCGGTGCAGGTTATGAGCGTAAGCTGACAGATATGTTTAGTGTGCGAATTGGCGCGGATTACACAAAGCACAAGGATATGCATAAGCAGCTTGAAGCCAAAGTGGCATTGATTGTGAATTTCTAGAATGAAAATTCAGCCTAGAATGGAAATTTTGGGCGGCTTTAGGGCCGCCTTTCCGACGCGCTAATCAACTACATTCGTCAATGGCTTTTTGTTAATGAAATAGTCGATGATTGTGCGCCTGAATTCAGGATCACCCATATTCCATTCCTCATGGTAACTGAGAAATTCTCGGTGGGTGTCTTCGGTGAGAAGAGAGTTCACCCGATTAATGACCTTCTGTCCCGCTGAAGTTTTACTGCATGCTGCATAGATTTTTTTGTAAAAATGATGTTCTTCGAAATAGTAGGCCACATAATCCCGTTCGAAGCCAAAAACCCGCTTTTGAGCTGTGATGGTTGAGGGATAACCAATAAGATAGTCTGCGCGGCCATAATCCAGAAGTTTAAGGCTTGGTACATTGAGATTGCTGTTTTGCTCAATGATTTTTGGCGTGTTCACATAAGGTGCAAGAAGCGGGTGTAAGATTGGATACCGGCTTTGCAAGGCGCCTTCATCTAGATCAAGGCTGATAATAGCAATCATTAGGTAAGTATCTTTAAGAAGATGTTTCAGGGAAATACGAGTGTTAGGCGGACCAAATTGTTCCTGAACTTTTGCTGGGAATATGCCGACTTGCGGTGGTGTGACTGTATAAGGTTCAGAGAGGATGAGTTGGTCAGGGAAGAAGCCACCCCATAAATGTGCAGTGCAGCGATTGGGCTCTAGGGCTTCCCGGCTCCAGCGTGCAACGTTTACGAATTCTATCTTATGGTTATATTCGGGTAGGTTCTTTATAAAGAAAGCCAAAAATTTATCAGCATAACCTTGGCCTTTCCATTTACCATCCGGTATGAACTCTGGAGGTAAGTTCCACACAAACCAGATCAGGGTTTCTCTATTTTCTTTGGTTTGTGCTGTAGCCCCTGGCAACGCAAACGCTATCATTAACAAAGCGATTATAAGTCTCACTGCTGCAGGCATGGTATCTGGTGTGGCCTTATCATCTGTTGTTGTCACTGCCACATGATAGCGCAAGAAAAGTTCATAAACACCTAAATTTATAGCTTTGATTTTGGAGGTCTATTGCTGCTCGCTCCGTTCAACATATATTCATGTATAATCTTATAAGATGTACAAATTCTATTTATAGTGCATTGGGGTAAATTATGAAAAAAACGACGCGAGGGTTGATTGCTGGATTAGCGATTATAATGGCAGGTGCTACTGCACGTGCCGCTGATGGCACTTTCAGTGGGGCTTATGTTGGTCTCGAGTTTGGGTATGGCTCGGTAGAGTTTAATGGCGCTAAAGACAACGATAAAAAGTCATTTGGTGGTATTGCTGGTTATAGACACCAATTTGAAAATGACTTTGTCCTTGGCGGTGAATTTGCTTTGGCAAATGTATCTTATGACAGCTGGGGCGGCTACGATCACAGTACAGTAGATTTCAAGCATAGCTGGGCTGGATCTGCCCTTATTGGGTATGCATTTGGAGCTGAATATGAAAACCTTCTTTACGGAAAGATTGGATATAACCGTATTAGATTTGATGTAACTTCAGATGGCAATGACGGGGCGCCGGCAAATGTCACTACGCGTGAAAGTGATGGTGGTATGCGGTATGGTGTTGGATATGAGCGCAAGTTTTCCGATATGTTTAGCATACGGGTCGGGGCAGATTACTCAAAACACAAAGGTTACTACAAACAGTTTGAGGGTAAGGCGGCGTTTATTTTAACGTTCTAAGTACAACGTGATGGGCGGCTTTACGCCGCCTGCCAGATACACGGCGTTACCCTTTCACGAACCAGCGAAGAGCACGGTCACCATTGGTAGCGAAGATAGTGCTCCATGTTGTGTCTTGCCTAAATTCAATAGAAGGTGGTGTTTCTGTGGGGCGTTGGCCTTTGATCTCATGGATTTGTGCGAAAACTTCATCACCGATAACTGTTAGGAAACCAGCGTCGGCGGCGTGCTTAACATAGCGGCCTTCCCAGTAAACGCGAACTTCCTTGCCTGCGATAACGGCTGCGACCAAGTCTGCTTTTTGGCCTTCTGTGGCAATGCCTGAGTTATCATGTGCATAAACCAACTGCCAACTTGGCTCTCGTCTTTTTTCGGTGAAGGTAAATGTAAGAAGGGCACCAAAAAGTGCGGCGATAGCATAGCCCAAGTAAGTCTTCATTTATTGTCTCGCTGTTTGTGGTTTGTCCCTGCATACGTTGGCGAAGGTTTCAATCCTCATGAAAAATAGATGGGGCGTTGCCCTCTTGCGGTGAGCAGAGCCTTTTAAGCTAAATGTTATGTTACTGTGTAACTGAACCAATTGTTTACTAGCCAAGCAAACTGGGAGGGAAGCCATGGTTACAGCAGTTTATGACAGACGTGATGTATTGAAGTTTGCAAGTGCGTTTGGTGCACTGATCGTTACAGGGACTGGTGTATCATTGGCTGAAAATGCCGAAGGGCGAACGGGTAGTGTTACGCCCATGGTGGAAATTCATCCGGATAATAGCATCAAGATATATTATCCTAACCCGGAAATGGGGCAGGGCACCGGTACCTCCGTGCCCATGATTTTCGCTGAAGAGCTAGACGCAGACTTTAGCTTGGTGAAAACTACTCCCATGCCATTAATGCTTGCGAAGAATGCAGATGGCAGCTTTCGCTGGCGTGTTGTTCCGCAAGGAGCAGGTGGTTCAACCAGCATAACGGGTGCATGGAGCCGTGTACGCGGTATTGCAGCAACAACAAAGCACTTGCTGGTGTCAGCTGCAGCCGAAAGGTGGGGTGTTGATGCAGCAAAGCTGAAAACTGAGAATAGCTTTGTTATCGATCCGGTAAATGGCAAAAAACTATCTTATGGTGCCTTGGCTGAAGCCGCAGGAAAAGTTGCTATCCCAGAAGACTTTGAACCAAAGCTGAAAACCAAAGCTGATTACAAGCTGCTTGGCCGTTCGCAAGCACAGAAGGATATTGGTAAGATTGTAACCGGCGCGCCACTCTTTGGTATTGATGCGGAATACCCTGATGTGAAAATTGCGGTGGTTGCGCGGTCCCCGTACCTAGATGGTGAAGTATTGAGCGTTGATGATACCGCTGCCCGTGCTGTGCCAGGTGTGGTTGATATTGTCCATATGCCAAGGCCTGCACTAGATAAATCTTACACATACCTTGCATCGGGAGTCGCTGTTATCGCCAACAGTTTTTGGGCAGCTAAGAAGGCACGAGGGCTTCTCAAAATTGAATGGAACAAAGGCCCCTACACTGAGGAAAGTACTGCTCGTTTTGATGTTGCATGTAATGAGGCCCTTAACGGTACTGGACAGATTGCGCGCAGTGACGGTGACGTGGAGGCCGCTAAATCAACTGGGCGGGTCATAAGCAGGCGATACCGTCAACCTTTTGTGTCGCACGCACAGCTTGAGCCGCAGAACTGCATCGCTCATGTAAGAGAAAATTCAGTTACGATCATTGGCCCGTTACAAAGTCCCTCAGGCGCTAGTCGGGTTGCTAATGCGCTAACGGGCATCGACCGCATGGACATTGAAGTACATTTCACACGGCTTGGTGGCGGTTTTGGCCGTAGGTTGACATCTGACCATGCCGCAGAGGCGGTTTACATTTCTAAAGCAAGCGGTTTGCCGATCAAGGTGATGTGGACGCGGGAAGATGATCTATCGCATGATTTTTTCAGGCCTGCGGGGCATCATGAAATTGTAGCAGCCTTTGATGATGATGGGGCTTTAGTTTCATGGGAGCATAGGCTCGCGAGCGCTTCAAAATACTATCGCCGTAACAATGTCCCCAAAGAAAACTATTGGCAGCCGGAGTTGTATCCTGATGACTTTCCTGCGGGTCTTGTTCCTAATTATCAGATGGAATATTTCTCAATGGATTCAGGTATGCCGCGTGGAAGTTGGCGTGCACCCGCTCATACTGCGAATGCTTTTGTGATCCAATGTTTTCTTGATGAGGTGGCTGAAGAGTTAGACGAGGACCCTCTTGAACTGCGTTTGAGGTTGCTGGGTGACGATGCTGAGCTGAGTTACGGTGGGCACGGAGGTCCGATTTTCGATACGGGCCGCTTGAAGGGCGTACTGCGAGCAGCAGCGCAAGCTGCAAACTGGGGTAAAGATATGCCTACGGGACATGCTCAGGGTATTGCTGGTCATTTCACCTTTGGTGGTTATTCGGCGCAAGTAGCGGAAGTTGAGCTACTAGAAAATGGCGAATTTATAGTGCACAAGGTTTATGTGGCTGTAGACGTAGGCTTGGTGGTTAACCCAGATGGTGTAATCTCTCAGTGTGAGGGCAGCGTCAATGATGGCCTCTCAACGGCTCTTGCACAGGAGATAACAGTCGAGGGCGGTATCGTGCCTGAGCGTAATTTTGATACTTACCCTATGATGCGTATGGCTGCGGCGCCAACCGAAATTGAAACAATTATCGTCGAAAGTGATAAAGACCCTAGCGGTATGGGAGAAATTGCTATTCCGCCAACGGCACCTGCTGTTATGAATGCTTTGAAACGAGCAGGTGGCGCGCGTGTTCGCCAGCTGCCATACTCCTATCATCGGAGCATTTGATATTTGGGGGAAGGCATGCATAAGTGTTTGCCGCTTAAAACGAAGCGTTTGATAATAAGGCAGTTTCGAGTGGAGGATGCCGTGGCATTTTACCGTTGGCGAGATAATGCCACAGTAGCTCGCTACACGTTGTGGGACTATCCGTATGAAATGTCCGAAGCCGAAGCATTTTGCATTGAGCAAGCTGGGTTGACTTGTTTCCCGAGTGTGGATTGGTGCCAGCTGATGATTGAAGAGGCTGCCACAGGTGAAGCAATTGGTGATATAGGTTTAGGTATTCGTGTAGATGGGAATGATACACTCACGCTTGGTTATAGCTTACACCCAGATAGTTGGGGTAAAGGCGTTATGTATGAAGCTCTTTCTGAACTCTTGCCCATACTTACTTCCGCGCTTAGCGTTAAGAAAGTGAAAGGCATAGTTGATGCAAGAAACCTTGCATCAAGTA
>JBFOLV010000426.1:0-5210 GCA_040830325.1 Kordiimonas sp.
GAATGCGGAAGAAGCCTTTGCCATTGATAGCAACATCATATTGGTTACCCGTGTTCTGTAGGGACCCTTGGTCCGAAATACGGTAAACACCGGCTGTGCGGACACCAGCACCAACCTGAATACCACTAGGGGTAACTGTTCCGGCATCAGAAGAGTTGGCACCTACGCGCTCAATGTTCTGGTACAGAAGGTCTTGGAATTCAGCACGTGAGCGCTTGAAACCTGAGGTGTTCATGTTGGCTATGTTATTAGAGAGCACATCGATATTGAGTTGTTGCGCTAACATGCCTGTGGCTGCTGTACTAAGGGCTTTCATTTTCTTATCCTTTCCTCATTAACGTTGACTACCGGTTGCTTTAGCGAACCTTGGATAGTCGTTTGAGGGAATCTTTGCGTAAGTCTTCGATGCTTGAGCCACTTTTGTTGGCTTTTTCATATGCACGCATTACGTCGATCATTTCGACCATGGATTCGATCGGGTTTACGTTCGAGCTTTCATAAGCTTTGGAGCGAATTGTGAGATCAGTTATGTTTTCGGCATCAAGTGGGTCTTGGTTGGTTTCATAGAGTGAATACCCGCGGCGCTTCATATCTTGCTCATTCTGGAATTGTGAAAGGCCTATCCTGCCACGATCGCCATTGTTGGTAGATATGCTGCCGTCTTTCGAGATGTTGATGTCTATGTCATCTTCATCGAACTGGATAGGTTGACCATTTTCATCTAGTACTAGTTCGCCAGATAAGAGAGTGAGGTTGCGGTCAGCATCCATGGTCATACGACCGTTCCGCGTGTAGAGCGTTTCACCGTCAGTTCCTTGAACATTCAAGTACCCTCTACCGTTGATGAATACATCCAACGGATTTGATGATGGAATTAGCGTACCTGGGTTTAGGTTTCTCACAACACCGTGGTCCTGTACGTAGGCAATCTTACCGCCTGTTGTTGCTGCGGCTCCCGGTGCATCCATAAGGAGTTCCCGAAATACAACGCGCTCTTTATTGAACGCTGTCGTGGAGATATTGGCAATATTGTGTGCCACTACGTCCATTCGTCTTTTCAGTGCTGCTTTATGAGCCAACCCGACATAAAGTGCTGTATCCATCTTACCTTCTCCTGCATTCGCAGTTTTCTGCTTTTCACAGATTTGTTTGTGGTAAGTATCAGCAGGAAGTGTGCCAGATCGTAAAAATTAGTATTTTCAATGAGTTGGGGCTGTGATTGGGAAGAATAAGCTTGCGTTTGGCAATAATTGCCGCCAATATTTTGCCGATAGAGGCGGAATTTGCAGGGATTAAATTGTAAACAGAATTTTACCATGCATAGGCTTGTTAACTATTAGCCTTTATAGGTAGAATCTAAGGTCTTAAATGCTAGGCAATGTCTATAGGTTAATAAACTGGCCTAAATTTGGCATGTTAGTGTCGAGTTAAATAAAGAATGGCGCTTTGAAGATGGCTGGAAATGATGACGTAGCAGATACCCTTGGTGAAGCGGAACTCGTTGAGGGGCTCGAGAAAAAGAAACTGAGCGGCAAGAAGCTAGTTTTAGCTGGTGTCGGTTCGGTGGTTGCTTTGTTAGTTGTGCTTGGTGTGATGAGCCTTACTGGAGATGATGAGGCTGAGCCCGATGTCGGTGATGAAGAGATTGAGCGTATGGCGCAAGAGGCTGCTGATCGTAATGAACAACAAGAGCAGCTAGAGCAAGACAAGTCGAATGAAGAGTTGCGTACATTGTTCTTAGCGTTACCCGACCAGCTATATAATCTGAATACGGGTGGGCAGGGAACCAGCTTCCTTAAAGCTCAGATATCTCTGGAAGTGGACCGCGAAAGTTATATTGCAGACCTTGAAACTAAGATGCCAAGAATTCTTGATGAGTTTAACGCCTATATGCGTGAACTTCGTCCAGAAGATCTAGATGGTGCTGCCGGTATATTCCGTCTTAAAGAAGAATTGTTGATGCGGATAAATCAGGCGGTGGCTCCTACACGAGTTAAAGACGTATTGTTCCGGCAGTTTTTGGTGCAGGGTTAGCTTTTTGATGTCTCATAGCTATAAGGGTTTTTAATGGCTGATGACGAACCAGTAGATGATGATGCAGTTGCCGCTGAGTGGGAGGCAATGGCTGGTGGTGATGACGGTGACCAAGATGAAATGGCCGCTGAATGGGAAGCCATGGCTGGTGGCGATGAGGAAGAAGAAGAATCCGCTGGCGGGCCTTCGCCAGGTCGAGTGCTCGATCAGGATGAGATCGATAGTCTTCTAGGTTTTGACGGTGACGGTGATGGCGGTGAGATGACGGGTATCCATGCCCTCATTAATACTGCCCTTGTTTCATACGAACGCTTACCAATGCTAGATATCATCTTTGACCGTATGGTTAGGATGATGTCTACTTCTTTGAGGAACTTCACCTCGGATAATATAGAAGTATCACTGGATAACATAACGTCCGTACGTTTCGGTGACTATTTGAATTCTATTCCCCTGCCTGCAATGTTAGCAGTGTTCAGGGCAGAGGAGTGGGATAATTATGGTCTTATGACCATTGATTCCAGCTTAATCTATTCAATTGTGGATGTGTTACTTGGCGGACGCCGAGGGACAGCTGCAATGCGGATTGAAGGACGGCCTTATACGACAATTGAGCAAACGCTGGTTGAGCGTATGATCTCTGTTGTTCTCAAAGATATGTGCGGTGCTTTTGAGCCTTTGAGTCCTGTGAACTTTACTTTCGATCGTTTGGAAACAAATCCGAGATTTGCAACGATTGCACGACCTCCTAATGCAGCGGTTCTTATTAAGCTGCGTGTGGATATGGAGGACCGTGGTGGTCGCTGTGAAATCTTGTTCCCATATGCGACATTAGAACCTGTTCGTGAGCTATTGCTTCAACGGTTTATGGGAGAAAAGTTTGGTCGAGACAGCATCTGGGAGACCCATTTGGCCACTGAGTTGTGGCGGGCAAATGTTGATCTGCAAGCTGTTATGGATGAAGTATCCATGTCGTTGGGTGAAGTTATGAACTTCGAGGTTGGACAAACAATTATGTTTAATAAGACCCCGAAGGACGATGTTGTGCTAAAATGTGGTGATGTAGCGATGGTTAGCGGCTCAATTGGTAGAGCAGGGCAGCATGTTGCTGTTCAAATAAACCAAACGGCTGAGAGATTACATGATCTGGATATTGACTAGTAGGGATATGCACTAATGACACCATTTTCAGAGTTGATCGTTGATGGTATATTAGCGTTGCTGCTTATAGCAGTGATTGGCGTTTGCCTTATGGTTTCTCGGCGTTTGGGTACTATTCGCTCCGGACAAGCTGAGTTGCGTGCCATAGTAGATCAACTTAATACAGCGGTTGCAGACGCTCAGCGCAGTGTCGTTGGCCTTAAGACGTCCGCAGATGAAGTTGCAGGAAAGTTACGTGTAGAACAGCAGAAAGCTACTGCGATAATGGATGAGTTAGCGATGATTACCGAGGCAGGTAATAATCTCGCTGACCGTATTGAACAAGGACTTACTGGAGGGGCTGCTGCGGCTGACGCGGGCTCAGTTTCTCCATCAAAAGAAAGTCGCAAGCAGCAGGAGGAAATTTTGGCGGCCCTCAAGGAAGCGCGCTAATTTTCGAATGCGGAGTATGAAAAATGAATGAACAAGCAGCTACAAGATTTCGCCTTATACCTTTAGCCATTGCTGTGGCCTGTACAGCACTTGGACTGCGAGCGGTGGACATATACTCCGGCCTCAATATTCTTGTGGAGCCAGTTATTGCGCAAGAGGCAGGCAATAGTGACGATGCACAACCTGCTGAGGGTAGCGATGAAACTGAAGCTGCTGAACCTGCCGAGGAAACTTATATTCCTCCAGTGGTCGGGCTGCCAGATAGTGCTGAGATGGAGATTATTACTCAGTTACGTCAACGGCGTGAACTTTTAGAACAAAGGGCGCAACAGCTAGACCTGCAAGAACAGTTACTGTCTAGTACGGAAAAACGTATTGATGATAAAATTCAGCAACTTCGAGTGCTGGAGCAACAAATTAAGGGACACTTAAGGTTGTTTGAAGAGCGTGAAGATGGACAGCTTCAAGCAATTGTTAAGGTTTATGAGACTATGAAACCTAAGGAAGCGGCGCCAAGGTTTGAAGTGTTGGCCTTACAAACACAACTAGATTTGGTGACGCGGATGAAGTCTTCGAAGGTGGCAGCTTTGATGGAGAAGATGACACCAGCTAAGGCTTCTGCGTTGACTACTGAGCTTGCGACGCGTGCTCAGCCGCCAAGTATTGCGGATCTTGATGGTAGGTAATCTGCCTTCGTTGTTGGGTGTGGGCGAATAGGAGAAAAATAATGGTGAATCAGGCAACGGTTATCAGCTTGGAGGAACGCGCAGCTGCTCTTAGGCAAAACCGCGGGGACTCAGTTGCCGTTGATGATATTGCCAGTGTTGTGGGGTCGCTTGTTCAGGGTACTACTCATGATGAGGAAATGGACAAGGTTGCCGTAGAACTTCGGGAACTTCTGCAATTCATTAGTACAGCAAAAGGTGAATTGGTAGGCATGCAGCCAAAATCCCTTTCTAACCGGGACATTCCTGATGCCAACATACAGTTGGATGCGGTTGTGACAGCAACTGAGGAAGCTGCCAGTAGTATTATGGACGCCGCTGATGCCATTGACACGATAGCAGATGAAACAGAAGATGAAACATCCGCTAAGCTGGGTGAAATCGCGACTAATCTATTTCAAGCCTCTAGCTTCCAGGATTTGACGGGACAAAGAATTAGCAAAGTGGCGAAAACGCTGACCCACTTGGAAGACCGTTTGAACGCTCTCGCTGATGCTATTGGTGATGATTATGTAGAGCCGCCTGAAGAGGAGATAGCAACTGACGAAGAAGGTGTAGCCGTCAATGATGAGGATCTTCTTCATGGCCCACAGCTTGAGGGTGAAGGGAATACTCAGGAAGAGATTGATGCGTTGCTTGCTAGTTTTGACTAGTGGCTGAACGTTAGAAAGTTCACTAATCAATGTATGAGCCAGAACAACAGACAAAGCGGCTTTTCGGTTCCGATAATACCATGGGGCTTTTTGTTGCTTTGTATCTGATTTTACTGGCCTTTTTTATATTGCTGAACGCTGTTTCCGAGCAGGCTGCCGTCAAAGCAGAAGCTGCGATGAATAGTGTGAATGTCACTTTCAAAGA
>JBFOLV010000427.1:0-2172 GCA_040830325.1 Kordiimonas sp.
CAGTAATAACTGGGCGGTATTCATGTAGGCTATTACTCATTGGAATGGCGAAATATGGATTAGGAAACTAAGAAAAATTAGGGAGGTTATATGGGAGATGTAAGACAAGGCGGTTGCTTATGCGGCGCAGCCAGATATGAGATCGATGTCTCACGACATGAAACTGGTAATTGCCATTGTAGCCTTTGCCAGAAACACACGGGAAGTGCCTACCTTACAGTAACCTGTGTACCAATAGACGACTTTAAGTGGCTTTCTAAGCCTGAAGGGCGTTATGCGTCCAGTGAACATGCTATTCGGCGTTTTTGTACTCAATGCGGCACGCCGATAACTTGGGAAAGCTCTGATTACCCTGATATTGCTAACGTAGGTATCGGCACCTTAGATGATTGTTCAGGGCTAACTATTAGTCATGAAATATATACTAAAAACCGGTTGAAGGGTGTCGAGCCTGTGCCAGGTGCTCGGCAGATGAAAGGGGGATATGAGCCTTTATAGATCGGCCTCATAAATTACGCGCTTGACAATTTTGTGCAATGAGAACAAATAAAGAACAAAATGATCTTTAGGAGGATATATGCCTGATTTGCGAGAAGGCGGCTGCTTATGTGGAGCTGTTAGATATGAAGTTAATCTTGATGGGCATAAAACCGGTAATTGCCATTGTACGGATTGCCAAAAGAACTCCGGTGCTGCTTTCATGCCTTTCTCAAATATTGATTCCGGGCAGTTTCGTTGGACCACAAAACCCGATGGTGTTTACCATTCTAGTGAGCGAGCCTTGCGTCGGTTTTGCACTAAGTGTGGAACACCTCTTACATGGGAAGCTATTGGGCGGCCAGAACGTCAGAGTATCAGTATTGGCACCTTAGACAATCTGGATGGGATAGAGATTAGTTACGAAATATACACCAGATCGCGTGTTGATGGTATTCAGCCTGTATCTGGCGCGCGACAGTATCCGGGGGATAATGAATAACGCGCATAAGCGGTTAGCTCGTACCATACCTAATCATAGTTAGGCGTTCACTGCTTGCGGGTGTATTTGCCGTCGAACCATGGCACCCATGTTTTATTTTCAGGGTTATATTGTTCAAAATACTGACGAACGGTGCCGTCTTCATTCGGCTTCCACATACCTGTGAATGGGAAGCTTTGACCCGTGCCATAATAGTATATGGTGCCTTTCATGCGCATGGCACCTTCTGTGTACCCGCCAACTACGTCAATAGCATAAGCGCCAGTTGCCACCCAAACTTGCCGCCACTCTTTTTTCAATGGGTTATAATAATTTAGGCTGCGTCCTGTAACGCCTGCGGTATTCGTCCAACGTTCTTCGAGGGCACAGCCACCTTCGACGGAGCGGATCGAGTTTTGGCCAGCAGCTTGGCCAGTGGATTGGTCCACCACATCCCAGTCACCTATCCAAAAGTCAAAGGCACGAAAAACTTCGTCTGTCTGGCACGCTGAGGGTGCCTGTTGAGAGCTGATCGGTGAGCTCAAGCTTATTGCTGCAGCAACTATTCCAACAATGATTCTCTTTTTCATTATTTCCGTCCTCTCATGTCTTCGAGATTGCTGTGCTATATAGCAAGTGTACACAGTTTATAAGTTGAAGCAAATCTAGCTAAGGCAGTGGGTCGTTCTTTTGTGCCTAAAAATATAATGAAAACAACGCTGTTTATTTGGGCACAGGAAGTGAGCGTTCGTTACTGTCCACAGCTTTTTTTGTGTGCTGGGTATCTACTGTTTGCGACTGATCAATTGATGGTCTAATGTCGCCGCATGAGCGTTAGTATGCTCAACAGAATCTAATAAGGGGGCTTTAATGGCCGGTAGTATCAATAAAGTAATTTTGGTTGGAAACCTTGGGCGTGATCCGGAAGTGCGGAACATGCAGGATGGGTCTCCAGTGGTTAACCTTTCCATTGCTACAGGGGAGGCGTGGAGAGACCGTTCAACTGGCGAGCGCCGTGAACGTACAGAATGGCACAGAGTGGTTATTTTCAACGAAAACCTAGCCAAGGTCGCACAGAACTATCTGAAGAAGGGGTCTACAGTTTATATTGAAGGGCAACTTCAGACACGCAAGTGGACTGACCAGCAGGGACAGGAAAAATACACTACTGAAATCGTACTTCAGCGTTACCGCGGTGAACTGACCATGCTTGG
>JBFOLV010000428.1:0-2716 GCA_040830325.1 Kordiimonas sp.
ATGTCAAAGTCTTTGTTGGCCTTCACAAGAGCATGTACAAGGCGCATTGTATGCGCAGGATGAACATTATCGTCCAAGTCACCATGGGCTAATAGGAGCTTACCCTTAAGGTTACTCGCCAAGCTTGCATTATTCATAGCAGCGTATGCCGATTTGGAATAAGGCCCTTGGTATGTAGTTCCCATTAAAACTACATAACCACTTTTATCGTGTGCACCAGCAGAAGATATTGCCACTTTATAAAAGTCAGGATACTGCAAAATAGCCCGTGCCGCTGCGGTGCCACCACCTGAGTGACCCACAATCCCAACAGCTGACAAATCGATATATGTGTAACGTTCAGCCAGTTGCTGAAAGACAGCCATATGGTCTTCTAAATTACCAACTTGTTCCATTCGACCATATGAATTGTCATGAAACTCTTTAGATCGGAAAGGCGTACCCCTGCCATCTACTGTGACAACAATGAAACCCAACTCAGCTAGTGCCTGAGCAGAATCAAAAACGGACCCCATAAAAGTTTTGGGGGTGCGAATAGAATGTGGGCCCGGATAGATAGCATCAATAATCGGATACTCTATGTCGGGGTCAAACGTAGAAGGTTTATATATATTCCCATACAAATGAGTTTTACCATCTGACGCCATAGCAACAAAAGGTTCCGGCATCGTAAAGCCGCCTTTTTCAAGTGCAGAGAAATCCGCCTCCTCCAACCACAAAACTAACTGTCCATCACGCTTTTTTACGGCAAACCTGGAGGGCAGATCCGGCCTCGACCATTTATCAATGAAGAACTGTCCATTGGGTGAAATAGTTGCTTCAGCAACCCTAGGACCGCCAGGTAATATTTTAGCTACAAAGCTTCTTGTAGGTACCGTAACATCATGCTGGGCTTGTTCGCTGGTTAGACGCTGCAAACCAGTGCCATCAAAACCAATACGATAGAGATGCTCATAGTATGGGTCTAAACCCTGTTCCCTTCCACCTGCTGTAAACAGGACTTCACGACGATCCTCATTAACATCTACAATTTTTCTAACTTGCCAAGTACCTTTGGTGATCTGACCTAGAGAACTCCCATCTCTGTCGTATAGGTAAAGGTGCCCCCATCCATCGCGCTCCGAATACCAAATAATCTCCCCGGATTTCAGTGTGCGTATTGCAGGAGGGCCAAACCCAGCAGGGGCAGTATCAATATATGTATTTGCCCTTTCGCTGATCAGTAACCTGACTTTGCCATCTGCCGCCGTCACTTCGAATAATTGTTGTCTCTTTTGGTGTAACTCCCTCGGCGCTATATAAATTTTTTGTCCGGTTTCATCCCACCAAACACGATCATCCATCACAGGCGTAAATAGAATGACCTCCAAAGCAGGTAGAGAAACCCTGCGGTTAGTGCCGTCTAAATTAAGAATATACATCTCTGCCGTAGGAAGTACGTCATCCCCCGGCATCGCATATTTGTACGTATAGAGCTTCGGGCGAAACGAACCCGATTCCGGAGCATACTGAAGAAGATTGAGATCAAGGACCTCACGTTCATCTAATCTATGAGTGATTATTCTCTTAGAATCTGGCGACCAAATGGCGACGGGTGGAGGCACAATCCCCAGTCGCTCTAAGTCGATAGCTGCTGTACTAGAACCAGCCATATTACCGTACGCATAGTGCTGTACACCGTCGGTCGTTAACTGTCGTACACTGTTGTCCGCAACAGACCTAATCCAGATGTTGTGGTTCTTGAGGAATAATGCCCATTGGCCATCAGGAGAAACCAACTCTCCCTTATGTATATCTGCACCGATGACGCGATTGCATACTTCGGTTGATAATACGCACTGCCACGTACTTTGCCCCACATCAAAATCAAGCACCGGGACGTCATCAACCAGTTGATATTTCTTCAACGTAAGACTGTGTTCGCTAACCGTCACGCCTGTTGCACCGGATAGAACATTAGCTACGGCTTTATGATCAAACGCAACTTGTCTTACTGCATTTTCAGCGTCTACCAGAATATATTCTAGTCCGTCCGCCGTTTGTCTACTGTACCAAAAACGATCACTATCACCAGCAATCCAATGATGCACTAAATGGCCATTTCGGACATACTTAGTCGCATTCCAGGACATAAAACGTTCAGCACGTTTATAGTCTTGAAGAACTGTTGCCGCTTCAAATGCATAGCTGCAGTTCCCTGCAAATAGGCTTTGTAATAAGATCAGGGAAGAAGCCCAGATAAATTGTACTCTTGAATACGCCATTGATGCTTGGACCTAAAAGAACCCCGTTCTATCCTCATATTTATGTAGACAGAACGGGGCAGTAAGTGAGGGGGCCTAGAAGTCGGCCCGGAAGGTGATTCCAATTGTGCGAGGACGGGTATAAATAGCGTTGTCACTATCGAAAGAATCGCCTGTAAAAGCTTGCAGCGGCACTCGTTCGTTGAACAAATTATCCGCATACACTACAAGCTCATAGTTGCTCCACTGCAACCCAGCTCTCATGTTGAAGAGATGGTAGCTTTGGGCAACATAAGACTCTTCATTATCTAAATCCTGAAAGCGTGATCCCGAATATCTGTGATCCAGTCGTAAATAACCGTCTGCATCGCCAATAATTGCATCTCGTGTCAACTCAACATGACTAGACCAACTACTTTTCGGCGTCCCCGGCAACCGCGAACCCGGTGTTGCAAAAGTACCAGGTAATACTG
>JBFOLV010000429.1:0-8843 GCA_040830325.1 Kordiimonas sp.
CCACGCAACAGAACGGCCATGGTTGCCGTCCGTGGCTGTAACTACTGTTATTTCAGACAAAAGGTCACGGTAAGTTCCACAGCGAATATCTGCCAATGACACAACCTTGCCCGTTTTCTTGGAGAGGGTTTCTTGCAGAAATTTTTGGACACCATATGCCCCTCCGAGTGCCTTAAAACTGCCGAGTCCAAGCCTCGTGCTCTCATCTTTGTAATAGATATTTTTAATATTTAAGCTTTTAGCGATAGCATCCAGCGAATGAAGAGCGGTTTCTTCATAGTCACGCCACAGGAAGATCTCCTCACATGCTTCAGCCATTGCTCCTTCATCTACAATAGACTTCAATACATCTGGATATTTGCCAATCACCTTGTTTGAGTTGTGATGATGCTCAATTTTGACTACGGGAAAGTTCTTAAAATCCATCATGGTGCTGTGCTCCCTTTTGGGCTTGATACATACGTATCAATTAAGACGCATAAGGTCGGCAAAGTACGTCATTATTTCTCATGCTTGCTTCATCCCGTCGTGCTACAGCGAGTGAATGGCCATCTGCTATAACTCTAGAGGCCTTCAGGCTATTGGGCTAACGGACATATTCAGCGAAAGAATACTTTTGTGATCTTCGGTTTGAGCCGAAACTAAGCGATTAATGTTGGTAGAGGTTGATGAAAAATGCGCCAATTTCTCTGCGTGGAAGATTGTCTCACTTTATGTGTCATACTACAGCTGTTGTCGGGTGACACATAAAGTGAGACCCAATACGTCCATTTTCTAAGGAAAGTGGGCGTATTGGGTTCAAACTGGTATTCAAAGAAGCGCAATATCACTACTGATATCATTGAGACTAAGGCCGACAAGAAAAACCTCAGTGTTTTCATTCAATGTTAGCAATATACCTTCTTGATTATTTATCTGGTCTATGGACGCCAGACCAACAAGGTCGGTGATGCTAAAGGCAGTGAGGTCTAGTTTATCCTCATTCACATTAAAATCTTTTATCGTATTTTTGGCACTGGAACTTGTGAACAAGAAGGTGTCCGCGCCAGCGCCGCCTGTCATTATGTCCTCACCCCACTGTCCAGATATTAGATCATCTCCTTTACCGCCATACAGTGTGTCATTACCTGCGCCACCAAACACGGTGTCGTTGCCTTCGCCGCCGTATAAAATATCATCACCGAACCCGTAGCCTCGCTCTTGGTCACCATACAGTTCGTCGTTACCCTTGCCGCCGGCGATTGTATCATTGCCGTGCCCTCCATCAATATAGTCATCTGATGTGTCTCCGGCTCCAGCCCATATAGCATCATTACCTTCACCGCCATGCATATAGTCAGCGCCTTTTCCTCCAACGAGGATGTCATTGCCTCCAATCCCATGCAGCCGGTCGTCACCATCTTTGCCAGATATCATGTTACTGGCATTGTTGCCGGAAATCAGATCGCCAAATCTTGTCCCTATGGCGTTTTCGATCACTGTATCCCAAGCAATACCAACATTGTTTTGAAATAGAACTTTCTGTGAACCTTCTGTGTGCACGAGGCCAATAGAAGAGAAGGAGGCTTCCTCCAAATTTACATTAACACCATATAGTTGATTGCTGAGATCAAAAGTATCAGTACCTCCAGAATCGTAAACGCTGAGGATGGAGGCATTGTTAGGTCGGAAAACATAGGTGTCATCGCCGGCGGAATGTTCCCTATTGGCCCCATACAAAAATTGTAGAGTTTTGATATCAAGGATACCCAAACTTTCTACGCTATAGTCACCCTCCACGCCGTGGTGGAGTTTGAAGATTGGGTTTTCAAAGCTATCGGAGAATTGAGCATGACCCACATAGCTCATGTTCGTGAAAGCAATCGTTGCTTCAGATAGTGGAATAGTGTTTGAACTGGGATCTACTACAGTATTGGGCCAAGCTGTGTCCGTGTATTCCGTTGGGTGGGTTAGTCCCAGAACATGCCCCAATTCGTGTCGGAAAATATATTTCCATTCATCAAGAGCAAAGTCTGAAGACTTCTCGCCCTTCGTGTCGTTAGATGCATAGCCTTCCCCCACCGAAAGCATTGTCGCATTGTTGGGTCCGGAAAGCGGCCAGCCAACGCCTCCCGTGCCGACTTGTTGGAAGATACTTATGTTTGGAAGTTCGCCTTCTTTTGCTTCAACAAAGGTGATGTTCACCACACTACTGATTTCATCGAAGACCTCTTTGGCAGCGGCTCGCAAGTGTTCTGGCATGGAGGTGGTTACATATTCTGCATAGGTCGCGAATTCTGCGGATTTTTCGATCCTTTCGTCTTCTGGCGGCCCAGCTACGAAACCATATGAAATTGTTACTTCAGAGCCGATCGGTGAGCCTAAATTTGCGCGGAAATTGGCGTTTAACTGGATACTAGATACGTCTCCTTTTAGGTTGCCGGTGTATGTGGCTTGACCAGATGCTTCACCTTCAGTCCAGTTGCCAAACAGCAGATTGAAAGCATAAAATTTCCAGTTATATGTTAGGTCTGTCACCGTTCACGTCCTCCCAAGCAAAATATGTGAAGGCTGCTCGCGCCCTCTTGCAGGTAAGATGACTGTGACAGTAAAAGGGCTACAATTTTTCTTAGCTGAAGATGATATTTAAGACTTGGTGAGCGGAGATTGTTTATTCGCAGCGATATTGTAGGCTATTTTTTTTGATCCAGCGATCAAAGGCGGAGAGCGCTCTTTGCCGACAGTAGTTCTTCGCGAGGTCTAGAACGTATTTTCGGGTTTCTTCATCATTTTTGCCAAATAATGTATCAGCTAGATCAATGAGAATGAGAAGTGTTTCAGCTTCCTTTTTATATTGTCCCGTTAGACCATAAAGCGAATACAGCTGGATTAAATAGTGGTGTTTGCGGAAGCCTTCCTGGCTATTGTTTTCTGCTGCAGCAATGTTTTCTGAGGCAATCGTAATTGCCTCCATATAATTCTTTTCTTTGATTAGGACTTCATAATAAAGGTCGCGGCTTTGCATAGTGATTTCATGTTCGTTTCCCAGTTGGTCACGGCTTTGTATATAGGTCTCTTCCACCCGCCCTCGAACATCGCTTAGTTGGTCTAATTTTTTATAGATGTGATTGAGTTGATTGAGCAATCGAATGAAACGTGAGTTATGAGAGAAATTGAGGGACTGGCCACAAATTAGGGCTTTTTCTCCTTGCTCAAGGGCGTGTGTGAACTTTGCACGCTGAAATGAAATATTGGTCTCGCTGACAAGTTCTGAAAACTGATGAGGCGAACAGGCTTGATTAGATGCCATGCTAGGCAGGCTGAATGTGTATATCAGTATATAGACTAGAAAACCGATTGTTTACGTCACGAATACACCTTTGCTGAGCCAGATCGTTAGCGCCACTATGGAATACTTCAGCTGTACAAGGAAGGCCTCACCGGTGTGTCCAATGCAAAAAATATAAGAAAAATTGTAGCCTCTTTCTATTTTAACATGTCTTATTATCTGAAGACGCAGAATTGCCTGCGTGTATTTGGTTAAATGAGATCGTATGGACGGTAAGCAAAGGGCCCTTTTGCAGACGTGGTACGAACGGTATGGCGATGAGCTTTATCGCACCCTTTGTCGTGCCGCAAAAAGCGCTGATATGTCTGAGGAGATTATTCAGGAAACGTTTCTGAAAGTTGCGGCACATGTTTCTAAGGCAGATCATGCACATCTTATCGGGAACCCAAGGGCTTTTCTCTATAAAGTTGCCTATAACGAACTCTATACACGGCATAGGCGGAAGAAGCTGGAGCAGCATCTAAATGGGGTGTTTGCAGATACTGAATTTGAAGTAAGCGACGCTCATTTAGCAATGCGGGCGTGTTTACCAAGAATTTCTCTAAGCGCACCACTTTTTTTCATGAGTTTCAAATTTCTATTGATGGTATCGATAATAACTTCATGGCCGTAAAATCGTTTGCAAACAAAATGTGTGGTGGTTTGGTACAAGACAAAGTCAGGGTCAAAGCTCGGTCTAGGCAGGTTGTTTTGCTTTGCGATGATGAAGATGTCAGGCAACCAGCCATACATGGCGTCAACGTGGCCAGCTAAAACCATCCTTAAGGCGCTGAGATCGTCGGGGGTGCGTATAACTTTAACCCCATAGCGTTCTGATAAGATGTTTGGTACCCCGACAGCGTGTTGCGCAGCAATAGTCTTTTCCTCTAGTTCTTCAAAGTTTGAGAAGGGAGTACCTAATGTGGATGAAATTAGATGCGCAGAAACGGTGTCAATTGCATCGCTCTCTAACACTGAAATATTTGTATCAGGATACAATAGATTCAATGCAGACTGTGAAGTCGGGAACAAGCAAACTCTCTTGGCTTTTTTGAAGTCACGCACCGCTCTGGCAAAAGGGTAACGTTGATACATGTTTTGGTACATGGCTGCTGGGATTACAGCCTTCGCTAATTTGTTGTAACCGCTCTCTGGGTCTTCATCGAGGCGTCCTTTTAGATGGATCGCTAGAATTCTAGCGCCTTCAGGTTGACTTTGGCCGAAGGTTGCCTGTGTCGGGGATGCCATGTAACCAAAGAACATGAACACAGAAACAAATAGCCTGACTGAAAGACAGGCATTTTGCTTATACGGTATTTCTACGCGTGGGTTCATTGGCTTTGCATTTTATAACACAGTCACTGCGCAATATGAGCGTGTTTTCCTAATATTTCTTGTAGTTCACCGCTTGCCTTGAGGGCGTTAATTTGTTCATTGATGGTGGCCATCAAGCTTTCCATGCCGCCAAATTCCTTGCATACAACATGAATGCTGGACCGGAATGGTGCAAAGTCAGGGTCATATTCGGGTAGTGGTAAATTGTGCAGGTCAGCATGAATGCGAATGTCGGGTATCCAGCCGTAGATCGCATCCACCCGGCCTGAAAACAGCATCTTGATTGCCGTGGTTTCTGATGGTGGGCGCATAATTTCTACTTCTGAACTTAAGTCCGTGAAGTGTTCTATTGCGACGCCTTGCCTAACAGCGACTCGTTTCCCCTTCAGCATATCAAAATTCGAAACTTTCGGTTGGTTTGGGGCGGTTAGAAAGTGTGATGATACGATGTCGATCGCTTCACTTTCATATAGATCATCCACATCAATGCCGGACAGGACTCTGATGGTTCCTATTGACGCAGGAACTAGGCAAACGCGCTTGGATTGTTCGAACTTTCTGAGTGCCCTAAGGAGAGGGTATCGCTGGTATTTTAGATAGTGGGTTTTCGCGGGTAAAATACGGTTGAACAGTTTCGTGTAACCACTTTCTGGGGGTGCGTCCAAGCGCCCTGCAATTTCAGCGGCGATAATTTCAATAGTTTCACCTGGGTCTTGGGCCGTGACGCGGAAGGTGGGAAAGCTAAACAGTAAAATAGAGGCGATGAGTATTGCCGTGAATTTTAGTTTGTTTTGCAAGCTGTGTCCCTCTGTTTTCTGAAACATACTATCCACCACTGAAGGTTAAGCTCTCTATAACGGATGTGAAGATTGGTCAGTATGTTTATTGAAAATATGGATACATTACTAGTCAACTAGACGAGCATTCTTTCCGAGAATTTCCCTGAGATTTCCGCTATTCTTTAGCGCTTGAATGCGACTATTCACTTGGCTGAGTAAGTTCTGCGTCTTTTTATTGTTTTTGCATGTGAGATAGATATTGGTTGCATAGATTGTCAGGCTTGGATCGAAAGTCGGCGGTGTGAGACCATGCTCATCTGCAATGTCATATACGTCAGGTATCCAGCCATACATGACGTCTGCGCGGCCGGCTAAAAGCATGCGTAAAGCTGATTGATTGTCCACAGTTCTAACGATGGTTTTTACACCGGGAAAGTCGATATGCTCCTCGACAACAGCTTGCCTCACAACAATCGATTTATCCTTCAAGTCAGTGGTCGCTGAAATCACCTTGGCACTTGGTGACGTAAATATGTGCGAAGATACGCGGTCTATTGGTAGACTTTGGATCATCTGATCAGCAGGAAAGTCAGTTAAGAGGTGTAAAATGTCGATTGAGGTTGGAAATATGCAACTGACTGTTTCTTTCCCAAAGTCTCTTAAGGTTCTTGGTACTGGATATAGTCTATATTCAGCTTTTTCTGCAGGTAATATCTTGGTTAGGACGCGTCTATATGGACTGTTAGGGTTGTCATCTAGGCGTGATTCAATATGGCCAGCAATCACCAAAATGGGTTCATTGCTATCAGTTTGATTTGACGCGAATAATACTGGATTGAATAACGAAGTTAGCAGGACGCTTGCCGCAAGAAAGGCAGGTAAACTAAGCAATTTTACTTTGAGCCGTTTTGATGTTCTATAAATCAAACTGTCACCCTCGAAAACCCACGACCCTTGATGACGCATATCATTTATATGTTAACCACTGATTACTCTACAGTAACAGACTTGGCCAAATTTCTAGGTTGGTCCACATCTGTGCCCTTTGCTACGGCCGCATAGTAAGCAAGCAACTGCACCGGTACTGCGTAAATAATAGGAGTGGTAAGAGCCCCTGCCGTTGGCATTGATAACTGGGCAAATAGATCATCGTCACCTGCTTCTGCATCGCTGAGTAGAATTACTTTGCCCTGCCGTGCCATAATTTCCTGTAAATTAGAAACAGTCTTATCAATGAGCGCATCGTTTGGGGCAATGCCAATGACTGGTACATTCTTGTCGATGAGCGCAATAGGACCATGCTTAAGCTCGCCTGCGGCGTAACCTTCCGCGTGAATATAACTGATTTCTTTCAGCTTAAGTGCGCCTTCCATGGCTATCGGAAAATGAATGCCTCGGCCAACAAACAATATGTCACGAGCGTCGGCAATGCGCTGGGCAATTATATTGATAGCGTCATCATGCTTGAGCACTTCAGCAATGAGCGCAGGTACATGGTTGAGTTCGCTAACGCACGCTGTTTCCTGCTCAGAATTGATTTCACCTTTAGTAGCGGCAAGTTTTACTGCAAACGCTGCGAGGACGGCTAGCTGGCATGTGAAAGCTTTAGTACTGGCAACACCAATCTCGGGACCAGCATGAATGGGAAGCACCACATCTGCTTCCCGTGCCATTGAGGAGCCGAGTACATTAACAAGGACTGCAATGTGTTGGCCTGCTGATTTGGCGTGCCTAAGGGCTGCGAGCGTATCCGCAGTTTCACCAGACTGGCTAATAAAAATTGCTAGGCCACCATCTGTGTAGACCGGGTCGCGGTAGCGAAACTCAGAAGCGACATCTACCTCAACGGGGACACGCGCCATTTGTTCAATCCAGTAGCGGGCAACCAGTGCCGCATAGTAACTGGTGCCGCAGGCAATAAGCGTGATTTTGCTAAGACTAGATAGATCAAAAGGTAGATCTGGAAGAATAACCTGGCCACTATTAGGGTTTAGGTAACGCCCCAAGGCTTGCGCGACGACAGTTGGTTGCTCAAAAATTTCTTTTTGCATGAAATGATGGTGATTGCCTTTGTCCACCATTGTTGCACCAACATGGCTGATAGTGCTTTTGCGCTGAACCTCTGTTCTATCTGCGTCAAATATCTTTACTTCAGCGCGTGTAATTTGAGCCCAGTCACCTTCTTCTAAGTAAATTAATCTGTTTGACAAACTGGCGAGCGCCATGGCGTCTGAGCCAAAGTAATTTTCACCCTCCCCAAGTCCTACAACTAGGGGGCTGCCAAGCCGCGCACCAAACATCAGGTCTTCTTCACCTTTGATGAGAACACAGAGTGCGAAGGCGCCTTTTAGACGCTTGAGTGTCGCGTGAAACGCCGCTGCGGGGTTGTTTTCTATTTTGAGGTTTTTCGTTAGAAGGTGAGCGACAACTTCAGTGTCGGTCTCACCTTCAAAATTCACTCCGTCAGCGAGTAGTTCTTCGCGCAAGGTGCGGAAGTTTTCAATAATACCATTGTGCACAATGGAGACGCTGTCTGTCATGTGGGGGTGTGCATTGGCTTCGCTTGGTTCTCCGTGGGTTGCCCAGCGTGTATGACCAATACCTGCGCACCCTTCAAGAGGGCTTTCAGTTAGAACATTCTCCAGTTCGCTTAACTTTCCAGGGGCCCTGCGGCGGTCCATAGACCCATCTTTCAGTGTAGCTATGCCAGCACTGTCGTAACCTCGATACTCAAGCCTTTTTAAGCTTTCGAGAATACGCGGAGTAACGTTGCTGGTACCTAGTATGCCTACAATGCCACACATAAATTAAGCCTTTGACTTGTTTGCTTTTTCAGCGGATTTTTCTTCACGGAATTTAGCTGCATAACCTTTGATCTCGCGTTGTTTACCGCGTGCAACAGCTAATGCGTCAGCTTCTACATCCTTTGTAATAGTGCTGCCAGCCCCAACAATGGCACCATCGCCAATCGTCACGGGTGCAACAAGGGCTGAGTTGCTGCCGACGAAAGCACCGGATCCAATTTTCGTGGGGTATTTAAGAAACCCATCATAGTTGCAGGTAATTGTACCCGCTCCTATGTTCGCATCCGCACCGACCTCGGCGTCGCCAATGTAAGAAAGGTGATTTACTTTTGCCCCTTCTGCTACCAGCGCTTTCTTCACCTCAACAAAGTTACCAACTTTGGCACCTTCCCCAATATCAGCGGCAGGTCTGAGGCGTGCGAAAGGCCCGATGATTGCGCCACTGCGTATTGTAGCACCTTCGATGTGTGAATAGGCTTTGATGGTAACACCATTTTCTATCACTACACCGGGTCCAAAAAATACGCCAGGTTCTATCGTAATGTCATTGCCGTATTCGGTATCATGACAGAAATAAACAGTTTCAGGGTCAGTCATTGTGATGCCTGCATCAAGTGC
>JBFOLV010000430.1:0-3613 GCA_040830325.1 Kordiimonas sp.
AAAGTCCCTGCCAAATAATATATAATTTAAGGGGCTAAGAATGCGGATGAAGTCACTGCGTTTACTTACCATGGTAGCAACCTTGGTATTGGGAACACTCCCCACTTTTGCTGATTTCTCAGAAAAAGTGAAAGGGATGGAAAAACAAACAGGGTTGCTAGATGTTTATCTGGACCATGCAACAGGAAAGGTTTTTCTCGCACTTGAGAAGTCAGGTGACGGTACGCTCGGGCGCTATATCTATGCGCCATATTTAACAGCAGGCCTTGGTTCAAACCCTATGGGTTTAGATCGTAGTGTCCCTGGCGGTAGTAAGTTGTTGCAATTCCGGCGTGCAGGCAATCGGGTGATGGCTGTTGTTGAGAATGCTCGTTTTAGAGCAAGCGCAGACAACCCCGCAGAAAAAAGAGCTGTTAGAACTAGTTTTGCGGAATCAATTATTTGGTCGGCAAATATTGAAGGTGAAGATGAGACGAGTGGAAAAGTACTTGTTGATCTAACAAGCTTTCTTTCCCGTGATGGGGTTGGTGTTGCAGCGCGTCTCGCATATGGAAAACAAGGAAATTTCCGTATCGACCCTAAGCGCTCCTATGTGGACACAAAAGCCGCTTTCGCTTTTCCTATTAATTTAGAATTTGATGCTCACCTTACTTTTGCAGGCAGCAAGCCTGGTGATGAGATTGATGCAACGACACCTGAGCCAGAGTCTGTATCATTGATTGCTCACACCACTCTGATGCAATTGCCTGACGATGGTTATCAGGTGCGTAAAAGTGATGCGCGAGCTGGTTTAATCGAAGCGCCGCATGTGGATATGTCAGCGCCACTCTCTGGCGATACAGTTGTAAGACTTGCTCGTCGTTTCCGTCTGCAAAAGGATGATGAGGGTAAAGTGATCAAACCAATTGTCTTTTATGTAGATAATGGTGCGCCTGAGGCTATTCGTTCAGCTCTTGTTGAGGGAGGTAACTGGTGGGCAACGGCATTCGAGAAAGCTGGGTTTCCCGATGGCTTCCGAGTTGAAGTTTTGCCTGACGGAGTGCACCCGCTTGATGCGCGGTACAACGTAATAAACTGGGTGCATCGTGCTACACGTGGTTGGTCATATGGTGCGGCGGTACATGATCCGCGCACTGGTGAGGTTCTGCGTGGTGTTGTGTTGTTGGGGTCTTTGCGTGTTCGTCAGGATATTAAAATTCTTGAGGGGTTAGCTGGCACAGCAAAAACAGGCACGGGTGACGCTGATGATCCGGTTGAGCTAGCGCTTGGCCGTATTCGTCAACTGTCTGCACATGAAATTGGTCACCCGCTTGGATTTAGCCACAATATGGCAGCAAGCACATATGGTGGCCGGGCGAGCGTGATGGATTATCCCGCGCCCTATGTGCTGGCGAACGACGACGATACCTTAGATTTCTCCCGCACATACGGTGTGGGTGTCGGGTCATGGGATGACTGGGCTGTAAACTTCCTTTATGGGGAGTATGATGGTGAAGAGAAAGCATATCAGGAAAAACTGATTGCTGAAGCTCATGCTAATGGTTTGGTTTTCGTAAATGATGGCGATAGCCGGAATCCGGGCACAGGACACATAAAAGGGTCCGTTTGGGATAACGGTACGAATGCACTTTCAAGCCTTGAGAATGTGATGAAGGTACGTGCTATTGCCCTTGCAAAATTTGGTGAAGAAAATTTGCGTGAAGGAGAGGCGTATAGCGCGCTACAAACAAAGTTTGTGCCTCTCTACCTATACCATAGATATCAGATGTTGGCTGCTGCCAAGTATGTTGGCGGGTATGACTTTGCCTATCGAGGGCAGGGTGATGGTCGACCTGCGCCTGTCGCTGTTCCGTGGGAAGATCAAAAGCGGGCTTTGGCTTTGCTTTTGAATACAATTTCTCCGGAGGCACTTGATGTACGTGATGAAGTGTTAGCTGCTTTGATGCCTATTTCTTCTGGGTACGGTGATCCGCAATTTGCACGTGAAAGCTTTACGGGGGCTAGTCGTCCTATGTTTAGTCATGCGGTTGCAGCTGGCACAGCGGCGGATATAACACTGGGGGCATTGTTGCACCCACGAGTGCTTCTACGTCTCGCTGAACAAGGTGTACGTGTTTCTGATCATCAGGGTCTTGATGGCATGCTTAAGTTGCTTATTGATGGCGTTATGGCAAATGACGGTGATGGTAGTAAGCGTCAATCTATGTTGCGCGCTGTTGTGGCTGAGCGGTTAACTGAGAAGTTGATTGGTTTGCAAGACGATCCAAGCATTGGCTTGATTGTACGTGCGGATGTGCGGGCAGCGCTAACACGCTTAAGAACTGCAGCCTCTAAGTGGCGGGGTGATAGTCGTAGTGAAGGGGCGGCACTTGCAGCGCGCATTGACGATGCATTCGCTCGGGCTAAAACTCCTGCCGTGAAAGCGCCAAAAGGAAATGCAATCCCTCCAGGTAGTCCGATTGGAGGTGGTGACCTTGGTGTTGCAGAGACATGCTGGCACTGTGAGCCAGTCAGCTAAAACAAGACTTTAAGTCAGCAAGAAGGGAAGCACAGCATGTGTTTCCCTTTTCTTGTTACCGGGGTGATGCTTTATGGGTCAAAAACGCAGACATCGTCTTCTTGTTGATAGGGTGGATTGCACTTCCAGCCATCACCAGACTGAATAAGGTGTGCGTTAGCTGGAACCTTTACCTTTGTGCACTCATTTCCATTCATCTTGTATCCTCGCTCACATTTCCAGCCTCTGCCATAGGTAGCCTCGGTTAAAAAACCATTTTCCGGAACCTGAATTGGAGAGCAGCGGTTTTTGTCCTCATAATATCCGCGATTGCAGCGCCAACCTTTTCCGTGCGTGCCGTCTGATAAATAGCCATTCTCAGGCACTTGGATTGGAATGCATTTGCCTTGGCTTTTTCTATGGCCGCGGTTGCAGGACCATTTGTCGCCTGAGGGTGCCAAGTAGCCGTTTTCCGGTACGGCAACTGCAACGCATTTGTTTTCACTTGCAATGAAACCATGATGGCATTTCCAGCCGCGCCCAAAAGATGCGGTGGTCAGGTAGGCATTTTCGGGCAAGCTGACTGGCAAGCAGGAGTTCTTCTCCCTGCGAAAGCCTTCATTGCACACCCAGCCGACACCATAGCTTTTAGGGTGAGAATTTAGAGGGGGAATATCGCTTTGCTGGAAAGCTATTGTTGGTGTCGTTAGAAATAAAGATGAAGTCGCAACGGTCACACCCAATACCGCTATGCTTCTAAAACAAGATGATAGGGACATGGTTAGCTCCTAGGGTGCCCAAAGCACGGTGCTTACTCAATCCCCCAAGTGGAATTTAACATTAGAGTGTAAAGTTCTGCAATAAGTCTTGTGATAGAAGCGGCGAACTATCAGCGTGAGACGCCACTTCTACCTTACTATTTATAGCTTTGTTGCTTACAGCTCAATTTTGCGCAGCTTATCCGTCGGTGCGCTGGCAGAAAAGACATAAAGGTGTTTCCCGTCAGCTGATATGGCGAGACTAGCGGGGAAGTCGAATGTCGCTTCGTCGCTTGGGCCGTCCGTGTGACCTTTTTGTCCAGATCCTGCAAGGATAGTTACTGAACCGTCCATATGA
>JBFOLV010000431.1:0-5049 GCA_040830325.1 Kordiimonas sp.
CACACTTGTCATAACTGTGCGGCTAAGGGTCTGGTTCAAAGACAAATCCAGAGTTTCTTCCATCGGCTTCTTACGGAACTTACGGATATTCTCACGCACGCGGTCATACACAACCACCGTATCATTGAGGCTATATCCAACAATTGTAAGAAGCGCCGCGATAATTGTCAGGTTAAACTCAAGACGCGTAATCGCAAAGAAACCAACAGTAAGAAGTACGTCATGCACAAGCGCGATAACTGCTCCTAAACCAAACTGCCACTCAAAGCGGAACCAAATATAAATAAGTACTGCGATTACAGCGATTGTAACAGCAAGCGCACCGTCCCGGGCTAGTTCGTCAGAGACAACTGGTCCAATGATATTACCTTGGCGGAAATGCAGGTTTGGAATAGCTTCAGCGAGCGCTGTCCGTACATTCGTCATTGCGACACTTTGTGCGGCATCATCCCCTGGCTGGCGTTCGATACGAATAAGCGCTTCTGTCGCAGCACCAAACTCCTTGATGGATACATCACCAAGCCCAAGAGCACCGACCGTAGATCTTACAGTTGCAAGCGGTACAGGCTCATTCTCCATACCTACTTCAAGGGTGATCCCGCCCTTAAAATCAATACCAAGGTTAAGGCCGTTCACGGAAAACAAACCGAGAGAACCAATGATGAGCAACACAGAGAAAACAAGAGCAACCTTGCGCATTGCAAGGAACTTAATGTTCGTAGTTTCTGGAACGAGACGTAACAACATGCGCCCCTCCTATATCGGTAGTGTGGTTGGACGCGAACGCTTCAACCAAGTTGAAAGGAGCAAACGAGCGAAAACAACCGCTGTAAACATTGACGTAAGAATACCAATCGCAAGCGTTACCGCGAAACCTTGTACTGGCCCTGTACCGAGCAAATAAAGTACTGCAGCGGCAATAAATGTCGTAATGTTTGCGTCCATAATTGTTGAGAATGCCTGACCGTATCCTTGTTCCATAGCTTGAAATGGCTTGCGGCCCGCGCGCTGTTCCTCTCGGATACGTTCAAAAATCAATACATTGGCATCAACTGCCATACCAATTGTTAGAACAATACCGGCTATACCCGGCAGCGTTAGTGTTGCCTGAAGTAAACTCAAAGCACCCATGATTAAGATAAGGTTCGTAATCAAAGCAACATTGGCAAAAAGACCAAACCTGCCGTAACTGAACACCATATAAATAATCACGCCAACAAAGCCGATAACAGAAGCGAGTTTTCCTGCTTCAATGGAATCAGCACCAAGGTCTGGTCCAACAGTACGCTCAGCGAGAACCGTGAGCTTAACCGGCAAAGCACCTGCTTTCAAAAGTGTTGCCAGTTCCTGTGTTTCAGCAACAGTACCAGCACCAGTAATCTGACCAGATCCACCAAGGATAGGTGTTTGGATATTCGGCGCACTAATAATTTGCTCATCAAGTACAATAGCAAAAGGACGGCCTACATTGTTGCGCGTATGATTAGCAAACCGGCGAGAACCAGCAGTATTGAACGAGAAGGCCACAGCAGGGCGGCCGTTTTGATCAAACGCAGCCTTTGCGTCCGTCAGATCATCACCAGATACTATCACACGCTCACTGATGACCATAGCGCCGCCATCTTTTACCGGCAGCAATTTCTGACGGCTTCTCAACCGCCCTTTCGCAATATCGTCCTGCGATAAGTTCGTCACAACATCGTGGAATGTTAGCTTAGCAGTTTTACCGATAAGGTTTTTAATTGCTTCAGGATCATCTGCACCGGGGACTTCAAGAATAATGCGGTCACCGCCTTGGGGTTGAAGGGTAATTTCTTTGGTGCCATCAGGATCAACACGCTTACGCATAACTTCCATGGCCCGTGCAATTGCATCACGCTTCTGGATAGCGATGCCTTGCTCAGTTAGCGTTAGCGTGAACTGATTGCCCTCCTGGTCCAATGTCATTTCTTCAACACCGCCACCAACAAGCGGGTTAACACCAGAAGTCGTTGTCGTAAGGGGACGTAACTTTTCACGAGCAAGAGTAATCATACTCTCGTTTGTAACTTCAAATGTAACCGAAGAATCCTCGATGCGGATACGGCGGAAATTAAGGCCCCGTTCAGTCCGCCTAATGTCCCGCACCTGATCTGCGATATTGTTCAGCCTAGCTGTTACAACATCTTCGGTTTGCGCACCCCAAAGGAGGTGCACACCGCCTTGCAAATCAAGACCCAGATTAAGTGTGTCAGACGGCATTGCATTTGGCAGTGACGCACGCTGGCTTTCAGAAAGAAAATTTGGCAGCGCAGTTATCAGGCCAAGCAGTACAACACCCAAGATCATCACCACTTTCCACCGCGGAAAAGTCAGCATGAGAAGTCCCCTAATAGTAGCAGATACAAATGTAGCCCCGCATTAACTACAGGGCTACATTCTATATATTATTTGTCGTCTTTTTTATCTTTAGCGTCTGCGTTTTTCTTCTCCGCAGGCTTCTTTGGTTCATTTTTGCTGCGTACTTCCGTAAGGGTGCTTTTCACAACCTTCATGCGTACACCATCAGCAAAATCGACCTCAATTTCATTATCGTCTTTTACCTTGGCAACTTTACCAATAAGACCGCCAGCGGTAACAACTGTGTCACCACGGCTCACATTGTTCACCATTTCACGGTGTTCTTTCATCTTTTTGTTTTGAGGGCGCAGGATCAAAAACCAAAACACCACGACAATCAAAACCAAAGGAAGAAATGTATCGATCATACTAGGTTGCGGTGCTGCACCGGCAGCCTGCGCAAAAGCAGGTGATGAAAACATGTGAATATAACCTCTTTGTGTATTTGCCCCAAAGTAACTTTTGAGACAGCAATATCATTACTATATGGCGGGGACTATAGCTTTATCCGCCTCAAATGCAACAATAGCCTGAAGGCAAAATAGATTAGTCCCCCTCGCCTAATATCAATTCCCATGATATGGCTTTGAATTCAAATGGGGACCTAAAGAAAGGGTTGCAAGTGGTTGCTGACATAAAATCGGAAAATGATGCCTTAGTTGACGCCATTGTGAAGCTGACAAAAGCCTTAGACAAAGGGCCGATGAAAGGCGAAGTACAAGCCCTTCCATCGGAGGCATACGCATTTGTTTTTGAGCCAGAAGGTAACAATCTACGCCCCGTATCTCACGTTGCAGCACCAAAACTTGAATTGCTTCTAGGTGTAGACCGCACAAAAAACACTTTACTTGAAAACACTAGGCGCTTTGCAAGAGGTTACTCTGCGAATAATGCTCTCTTGTGGGGAGCACGCGGCATGGGCAAAAGTACACTGGTAAAGGCCATCCACAATACGATCCTTGCAGAAGCAGGCAACAAAGCCCCAGCCCTTGTTGAAATCCACAGAGAGGACATCACTTCCCTTCCTAACCTTCTTACACGGTTAAGGAATGAAGATAGATTGTTTGTAATCTACTGCGATGATCTGTCATTTGATCGTCCTGACACCGACTTTAAGGCTTTAAAGTCAGTTCTTGAGGGCGGTCTTGAGGGTAGACCCGAGAATGTAATCTTTTATGCAACATCGAACCGCAGGCACCTCCTACCTCGTCAAATGGCGGATCAGGAAACTGCAATAGGTATTCATCCAAATGAGGCGATGGATGAAACAATTGCCCTTTCAGATCGCTTTGGACTTTGGCTTGGCTTCCATGCAGCTGATCAAGCTGATTATCTCGCCATGATTGAAGGCTACATCAAAACCTTTAATCTTAAACCTGATTTTGACTGGAAACACGAGGCGCTTGAATGGTCAAAAACACGTGGAAACCGATCAGGTCGGACAGCTTGGCAATATGTGAATAACCTTGCGGGTACGCTTGGCAAGAAGGTTAGCTTCTAATTGTCCACAATCGCTATCATGGCTATTAGAATTCTATTCTAGAATAACAAAAGTGCTGTAGCAAAAGCACATCATATTGCTTGGCGCCTGTAATTTTTGGCTGAATTTTCATAATTTAGTGAGTTTTTCCGTGCCTGAGCCAAACACTCAGGCCATGTTGAAACCATATCGGTTTATTATCGGGGGATTTTCATGAAACACAAAAATTTGCTTAAAACAGTTCTGCTTACAAGCACCATAATGCTCGGCAGCTTTTCTTCGTTCGCAGAAGAAGCTACGGAGGAAATTACTAAACCAACTACACTCCAGCTCGACCATCTGATCTGCATGAAAACGCCAACTGACGTCCAGATCAGTCCTGAAGGAGACTGGGTTGCTTATGTTGTGCGTCGCAACGATGAAGAAGAAGATCGTGGTTTTAGCCAAATTTGGATGACCTCCACTGATGGCAAGCAGACAATTCCTCTCACCGCATCGTATGCAAACGCATCAAGCCCGCGCTGGAGCCCCGATGGGAAAAGCATAGCTTTCACTGGTACTAGAGGTGATGACGAGGATGCTTCATCACAAGTTTGGCTACTCAACCGGCTTGGCGGCGAAGCCCAACAATACACGGATGTAGAACAAGGTGTAGATGGCTTTGCATGGTCGCCTGACGGCACACAAATGCTCCTGTCCATAACTGACCCGGAGCCAAAAATAAAAGATGAGGATGGGAATGAAGTCGAGGACGACAAGCCAAAACCTTGGGTGATAGATAGGCTCCAATTCAAACATGATTATGTTGGGTACTTGGACCGCAAACGCACTCACCTCTACTTATTCGACGGAAAAAACGATCCCGTACAAATCACCTCAGGCGATTATGACGATGAAAGCCCTCACTGGAGCCCTGACAGCAAACACATTGCTTTCGTATCCAAACGAGATGGTGACCCTGATAGCAACAATAATAGTGACATATGGGTGGTAGCAGCTGACGCTAGTGCAAAAGAACACCCATTGACTCAGGTAACTACCAACAAAGGTAGCGATCATAGCCCGACATGGTCACCAGACAGCAAAACCCTCGCTTACATAACAACCTTGGAACCTGAGAAGCTTTGGTACGACACGGAACGTCTCGCGGTAAAGCCTGCTTCTGGTGAAGGTGCAGCAAACATACTTAC
>JBFOLV010000432.1:0-5843 GCA_040830325.1 Kordiimonas sp.
CGGCACATCCATTAGGCGTGTAAGATTAGCATATCTAATAATTCGGTTTTCATCGAACACCATGATGCGGTGTGTAGCAAGGTCTGAACTGGCGTAGAAAATTTGAACCTCAATCGCGAGACGATCATCGGCATTTAAAAGTTCGGAGATATGGCCTTGTTGGGATTGTAGTATGGTACTGGTTTGTTTTTTACTTAAGTCGATGGCTTGTTCTTGCGCGGCGGGGTATCCAACAACATAGAAGAATATCACCAGTAGCAAGCCGCCACTGAACAGAAGAAGTGGAATAAGATGTTTTATCGAAACGCTTTTTAACATCTACCGTTAACCCCCGCCATCAAGTGCGGCAAAAGCGGAACCATTTATGAAGTCTACAGTAGTTGGTGGCGGCGGCATATTGAAAGCTTTTTGAAAAGCGCGCCGTTTTTCGACGAGTTCTTTCAGTTTAGCGCTGTCGTTTGCAAGAAAAGCTTTATTCTCGTCATAACCTGCTAGTTTGACTTTGCCGTAATCAGCGGCAAAGTCTGCGTCTTTCATCAAAAAAGGTTGGATAGTAGATGTAGCTGCCCGTTCTTTCATGTGAGCAACAGCTTTCATCCAGCCGTCAACAAGTTGCTGTACACGTTTGGGGTATTTTTCAATGAACTTGTTTCTGACAACAAGCACGTCAGCTATTTCACCGGGTATTTCCCCGCTGTCATATAGAACATTGGCCCCTGCTTCTTCAATTAAAGTAGCGGCACGGCTGTGCACAGAAGCGGCGTCGATGTTGCCTTTTAGGTAACTATCTTCCATTCCTTCGTTAGAGAGTTCAGTGATCTGGATATCAGGAAGTGCAAGCCCATGGTTTTCAAGTGCGCGAAATAACAAATAGCTGTTAACAGTGGCGAGTTCAGTACCAACTTTCTTACCTTTGAGATCAGTAATGTGAGATAGTTCAGGTCTTGCCAGTATCTTATCCGCACCTTCAGACCAACCAAGAACCATCACAATTGAAACGGCATGTCCTTGTTCAATATATTGCAAGGTTCGACTAAGGGAGAGGGCGAGCGCGTCAATAGTGCCGCCGCGCATGGTTTGCTCAACGCCAAGCGCGTTAGGTGTTTCAACAAGATGCACGGTACCGTCAGGGAAAAAGCCATATTCTTCTGCTTGATAGAAGGGCTCGTAGCCAATCCAATAGCTTGTAGCTACTCGTATGGGAGGCGCCTCCGCTTGAGGGCCGCAACCTGTAAGGAAAAGCGCGAAGAGAACGGCTGGTAACGACAATAGTCGAAAGCCAATTTCTTTTGCCTGAGAAGTTGTTCTCATTGGTGCTCCCTTATGGATTTTGCCCACATAGTAATTTGACAATATCTTCTAAGCCTTAAACATGCCTTAAAGGGCAGAATATGCAAGAAGGATCGTTGCGAAAAGGCTGTGCTTTGTGTATCAAGTTCTCAAAGAAATCTAAAAAATACCGCGATTAAATGACGGTAAAAGTTAACCATAGGAAATAGACATGAAACCAGGCGTCGTATTTGGAGAAGAGTATGCGGAGCTTGTGCAAAACTGCAAAAATGGTGGGTTTGCACTTCCTGCCGTTAATGTTGTTAGTACAAACTCCCTCAATGCAGTAATGGAAGCTGCGGCAAAAAATAGATCTGATGTAATTATTCAGTTTTCTAATAGTGGAGCACAGTTCTACGCGGGCAAAGGCATGGAAGATGGTTTCCGCGCCAAGGTGCTAGGTGCTGTTTCTGCTGCTCGTCATGTGCAACTACTTGCTGAGCATTATGGTATCTGCGTTGTTCTCAACACAGATCATGCTAATCGTGGTTTGGTGCCATGGGTCGAGGCGATGGTGGAAGAAAGCCGTCAGAATATTAAAAAAGAGGGTGTGCCTCTTTATAGTTCTCACATGCTTGATCTTTCTGAAGAGCCAATCGACGACAATCTTGAAACATGTGCACGTGTACTCAAAGAAATGGCACCGCTTGGTATGAGCCTGGAGATCGAGCTAGGTGTTACTGGTGGTGAAGAAGATGGTGTTGGTGCAGATGTGGGGGATGATTTTGAGAACCCTAGCTTATATACGCAGCCTGAAGATGTGCTTAAGGCATATGACCTTCTAACACCACTTGGGCATTTCTCTGTTGCAGCGTCGTTTGGCAATGTTCACGGTGTTTATAAGCCAGGTAATGTAAAACTTCGCCCTGAAATTCTCGCCAACTCTCAGGAATTGGTGACGAATTCTCGTTCCACAGGTGCCAACCCTCTTAACTTTGTTTTCCACGGTGGTTCAGGTTCTGAAAAAGCTAAAATTGAGGAAGCTGTTGGGTACGGTGTGTTCAAAATGAACATTGATACTGACACCCAATTTGCTTTTGCGGAAGCCGTTGGTTCTTATGTGAATTCAAATTCAGATGCATTTAAATGGCAAGTTCACCCTGAAACTGGCACACCGTTTAAAAAGCAATATGATCCAAGAGTATGGCTACGTAAGGCTGAGGAGGCGATGGTAACACGCCTTGATGAGGCATTCGTTGATCTTGGGTCACGCGGTAAAAGCTTAGCTGCACAATAAACTTTAGCAGGATAAAAATATGTCAGATGATCAACAAGGCTGTGACTTATATCTTATTACACCGGAGACTATTTCGGATGTTGCAGCTTTTTCAGCACAATTGGATGAAGTGCTGGCTACTGAAGCGGTAGCCTGTGTTCAGTTGCGTTTGAAAAATGTTGATGATGCTGAATTTGAACAGGTAGCAGTTCAGCTGCTACCTGTATGTCATAAGCATGAAGTACCGTTGTTGATTAATGACAGGGCTGATATTGCAGCAAAGGTAGGTGCTGATGGTGTTCATTTGGGCCAAGGGGACGGTGATATAGCGGCTGCACGTACATTACTTGGTGGTGATAAAGATATCGGGGTTACGTGCCATAGCAGTAAACATTTGGCGTATGAGGCTGGTGAAGCGGGAGCGAATTATGTTGCGTTTGGTGCTTTTTTTCCGAGCAGAACTAAACCAGATGCGCCAATTGCAGACAAAGCCGTCCTGACAGACTGGGATATGTTCACAGATATGCCTTGTGTAGCTATTGGCGGTATTACGCCCGAGAATTGTAGAGAATTAGCGGATGCCGGTGCGCATTTTGTGGCTGTATGTGGTGCCGTGTGGAACCACAGTGAAGGCCCAGTGAAAGCAGTGCAGGCCTTTCACAAATCTTTGAATGTTGCTGAATAAATTACACTTTCTTCAGTGCTTGTGTTTCTCCTGGGTCAGCTAGTTTCTTCAGGCCTCGGCCTTGAGTGTATGCGCATATGCCCACAACGATAGCCACGCCGAGAATAATATCGATAGCGAGCATGGTAAGTTGATTAGCGGTTGCAATTATCAGTACACCAGAGCCTGCAACCCAACCCCAATCCATCCAGGTGATCGCCTTTGCAGCTTTAGTGTCGATCGGCGACTTACTTGCCACCCAGAACAATTGAGCTGCGAACACATATAATCCACCGCCAAGTATTTGGAGATAAAGTTCAGGGAAGTCGTTAAATAGAGCGGAGAGTTGGGATGTAAGTATATAAATTATACTAGCACATATAGTTGAGAAAATAGCATTTGCGCGCAGGGCTCGTTTCAAAAGTGTGTCATCCATCTTTCTATCCTTATGTTTCCATCTTTTTGAAAGATAAGCTCTCGGGGTAATCATATCAATTACCTCTCAGGTAATGTACTAGGTTGGGGATCATCGTTATGTTTAGCTGCAAGGAGAAAGCTCATGGATGATTTTGGTTTGGTGCTGCGGCAATGGCGACAGACGCGAGGATATAGCCAGTTAGATCTTGGTTTAGCCGCTGATGTATCGGCTAAACATGTGAGTTTTTTAGAAACGGGCAGGGCAAAACCTAGTCGAGAAATGGTAGCCTTGCTAGCTTCGACGCTCGATATTCCTTTAAGCGAACGCAATATGCTTCTTCAAGCAGCAGGTTTTCGGGAAGGCTACAGTTGTATGACGCTTGATCAGGCAGAGATGGAACCTGTTCGCCGAGCTCTTGATTATACACTGGAAAATCACAATCCATACCCAGCAATCGTTATGGATCAAGACTGGAACATGCTGATGGTAAATGAAGGGTATCAGAAGCTTTTGACGAGAGTGATCTCACTGCGTCCGAATATGCCGCAAACGCAAAATGTACTCGAACTGTTTTTTGACCCAGATGGTGTACGACCTTTGGTGCAAAACTGGGAAGACATTGCGGCTTTGTTGCTGCAACGAGTACATAGGGAGCGCGTTTTATACAAACATGGGTCATCAGAGTTGCTAGACAAGCTATTAGCGTACCCTAATATTCCAAATGATTGGAAAGAAATTGATTTCTCCAGGTCGGCATTACCGATGGCGAGCGTGATTTTTCAGCTGGAAGATATCAGCCTCGAACTATTTTCTTCATTGTCTATGTTTGGTACCGCTATCGACGTGAATATGCAAAAACTTGTAATTGAGCAATACTTCCCTGTGGATGAGCATACAGCAAAGTTTTTCAGTTAGGCAGGTGTGATCTGTTTATGCACCTTGCCGCGGCTGGTGCTCAACAATTGCTCCTAACAGGTCCTTAAAGTGTTTACGGACATCCATTGGCATGGCATTGACATAACTTAGCAGTTTATTCACATCATCTGCAGCTGCCTCATTATCGTTAGGCACGGGTGCTCTAAACAACTCCGCGACGTCTACATTAAATATTGTGGCGATCTGAGCTAGTTTACTGGCAGAAATACGATTTCTGGCTTTTTCGTATTTTTGCACCTGCTGAAAAGTCAAACCAATCGCGTTAGCGAGTTCAGTTTGAGTAATACCACGTGCTTTGCGTAGTTGTCGTATGCGGTCACCCACCGCAATATCTATCGGATCAGTCATGCTATCCCCCAAAGAAATGACTTTCTTTTTTATACTAGTAAATAATTTGAGGCATCCAACGATTTTTTGTGCATTTAAGCGATACAAACGCCTAAAAGTAACGCAACATGAAAACATCTTTAGTGGTAAGGCTTTACCTGCTTTGCGTTATCTCTTTGTGATATTGATGTTTTTCATTAAATTGAGCTCTCGTGCATTTGAGCCAGCTTTGATCAAAAAATATATGATGTATCGCATCAAAGATACGCGCATTGATTGGAAAAGATATGTGAATTTAAGTTAATTAGTGCCGACTCAGTTGAATTAGCCAGTAATTCTGAATTGCAAAACGAAGGTGCGGCGAGGAATGGCCCGTAAGGTTAGTCTGATATTAACCGGCTTGGGATTAACAGACCATTGCGCATGTACACTAAATCTGGTACATCGCGCCAAATTTCGTTCTTTGAATCATTAGGTTTTGAAAGGCTGTGCCATGAAAATAGATGGTAACAATATCCGTAAGGGTAATGTGATTGAGCATAAAGGTGGCTTATGGCGCGCTATTAAGACTGCGCACACACAGCCTGGTAAAGGTGGTGCCTATCTGCAGGTAGAGCTTAAAAACTTGCGTGATGGCAGCAAACTTAATGAACGTTTCCGTTCCAGTGAAAAGGTTGAGCAGGCTCGTCTTGAGCAGAAGGACTATCAGTTCCTGTTTGCTGCCGATGATATGTATACCTTTATGGACGGTCAAACATACGAACAGATAGAACTCTCCGCAGAAGATATTGGCGATGACACTGTGTTTTTGCGGGATGGCATGGAAGTGAAAATCGCATTCCATGAAGAAAGCCCATTGGACGTGGCTCTTCCTGACAAAGTCACACTTGAAGTAATGGAAACTGATCCTGTTGTACAAGGGCTGACCGTTTCAAGTTCCTATAAGCCTGCAA
>JBFOLV010000433.1:0-3764 GCA_040830325.1 Kordiimonas sp.
ACGCTCATTTCCTCAGCAAAATACTTCATTGTAAGATCATATTTTGCTTTCTGCGCAGCACTCATCGTTTTACCGCCCGACATATTCTCGATCATCTGGCTCTGTTGCTGCATAACCGCCGGAATGATCTGATCCAGCGCCTGAGTAACCTTTGAAAGCTCGACGATTTCTGTGGCTAAGGCCAATTTCTCATCGTCGTTCGCCAACACATGTGAATAAGAGAAAACAGCTACGAACACAGCGCATAGGCCGTGCTTTAGAGATTGTTGAATTTTCATAGTAACACCCCAATAAAAATGCAGTGTCAGCCTACAAAGGAAGTCGTGCCGCGTAAAGTAATTAGCCTTGATCCAGAAAATAGCTCAGATGCCACTCCAGTTCATTGTCGTCTATGGGATATTTATTCCCATGCTTTCCGCTCAGCAACTGTGCCGTGGGAACAAGTGCATATTTGGTTTGCAGCTCATAGGCGGTACGCATGCTCAGCTCGCATTTCCATGCCAGCGCAGCCACAGCACGACCACTCTTGGAATGAATTATCTTGCGCACCGTGTCAGCAGGCAAATCAGCCATCACCGCCAGACACTGCAGTAACAATTCCCGCCGGTTTTCTTCAATCTGCTCCACCACAAACTTGTCATCGAGCATGCCGCGCTGGAAATAATCCATCGCGGTTTCCGCCAGTTTATCCTGCTCGCTGTCTTCCACCTTTTCACCAGCCAGGCGTTCTCGGACTTTCTCCAGAATCTCCTCGGCTTGATCCTCTTCAAGGCCAGCTTGATCCATCATGGCATGAACGAGCGCCGACGCGACAAACCCGGCGACACGCTTCATTGCCCGTATGGATAGGTTTGGCCGCAGTGCAACAGGGTGATGCAAATCTTCAACCCCCTCGGCCTGGGATATAATCTGATCCAGTGTGTCTTCACGGATCTGCGCATTCTTGTTTGTAAGTAGCGCTGCAATGGCAGGTATCTCAAGGCTCGCCGCGATGTCGCCAGACACGTCTTCCGATACCTCAGCACGATTTGCTATCGCCTCAAGCGCCGTGCCCGTGGCCCCTGCGGCGATAATCTCTCTGAGGTCGTCGTCATTCAACAGAGGGCTATATTGCAGGATTGGCCCACATACGATAGCCTCAACATCTCGCGCAAGCTGATCTACGATATGTTTCGGGACTTTGTCAGAGGATTTTATCACATCAGAGACTACAGCCCGCACTTTCGGCAGTTGGTCCTGCGCAAGGCTTTCCAACGTAGATATGGCCTTATCCCTTAGAGCTGTTCGTTCCCCCTCTGCGAGACCAGGAACTAATCGCCCAATCTTGCGCGCAAGTTCGGCCCGAACATTCGCATCTTCATCATCCTTGAGCTTTTCATCAGCCTGTGGCGGTGTCGAGGTATTACGAGCAATTTGCCGTCTTACTTCCGGCGAACTGTCATCGGCCAGATAGTATAAAACTTCTGGTCGCGCATCTTCCCTTGCGGCCAGTTGCTTACGCTGGTTGTCAGAGCCACTGGTGAGGATCAGTTGCTCATCCTGAGGGGAAAGCTTTTCAGGAAGCTTTTTGTTGCCTGCAAGTAGTGCTTTCAACTTTTTCAGCATCAGCTTTCTATCTCCTCACTTGCTGCTGGCTTAGCAAAGGCAATTGCATTTTTTCCTGCCTGTTTCACCTCGTAAAGCGCTTGATCAGCACGCTCGGCGAGAGGCATCAACTTCAAATCAACACCGGGTACAGAACGACAAATACCTACTGATGCACCCAATCGAAGATCAACGTTACCAATTTTCTCGCGGACCGTCGGCATATAATCTAGCAGCATTTGGGCCTTGCTTTCTGCTGTTTCTTCATCGGCGTCTTCGATCCACATAACAAACTCATCACCGCCAAAACGTCCGGCATGGTCGCTAGCACGGATAATATTCTGTAGCTTGTTTGCCACCAGCATTATCGCTTCATCGCCAGCTTTATGACCAAGAGTGTCGTTCACTTCCTTGAAATGGTCCAAATCGATAAAAACCAAACATCCCGATTGCCCGGTACGGCACTGGTGCTTGAGACGCCTTTCCACAACGTCGACAAACGCACGCCTGTTAAGCAAATCCGTGAGTTCATCTTTACCAGAAAGGCGGTACAGCTTGTCGATCAACTCTGCCTTATTAAAGGCCGCTGTCAATACATCCCCGACATCCTCAAGCAGTTGTCGCTCCTGTTTAGACCAGGGGCTGGTTGATGTATCTCGGCCAATGAGCACCATTCCGATCTCGACACCGCCACGCTCAAGCAACAGGGCCAAATTATCCCGCCCTTTCCCTTCAACCGTCTGCACGCCGCGCGCGGAGCTTGTGAGCTTTTGCCAAATCATATCGAAATCCAAAACTTCTGCGCGGTCCCCACAAAAAGATGCAGGCACAAGGCCATTTTTATGCTTCATCACCGACCAAACCAAATCAGCCCGCAACACATCGATTAATTCTCTGGATGCATATTCCAGCAGCTCATAGGCATTCTCAGATGTGTTCAAAATATGCGTAATACGTTGTTGAACGGCAATCCTGAGATGATCCTGACGACGGCGGTGTTCCTCTTCAACACGTGCCGTAATATCCCTGCACGATCCACGCACCCCCTTCACAACGCCCTTGTTGTTTACGGAAGGTTCGACGGATATTGCAAGATAGCGCTTTTGACCGCCGATCTCAGTTGAAACACTATCAAACTGTTTCTGCACTTTAGACAGAAAGGGGTTTCGCGCGGGAACATTGCCTTTGGGCCAAAAAATATCCTCTACCTTTTTGCCGATCCAACCATCCGCCAGCTCGCCAAAAGCATCAGCAGGAGAGACAAACCGAAATCGCCCATCAAGACCCACCTCAAAAGACAGATCAACAGCACCGTCCAACAGGCTCTTCAACAGAATGCGGCTCTCCAACAGCGCTTCCGCCATGGTCTCCACCAATTCTGTGTCCCGCGCCACTAACAGGGTCGTTTTCCCCCGCTGCACTGCGGTTACCCATATCTTCGCCCCGTCACTGGCCTCTAGGTGATATTCACCAACCACCCCGGTTTCACGCACCTCCGCAACCACCTTATGCAGCGCTGCATGCCCCTGATTCCACATATTCACCAACACTGAAGCGGACGGTGACTGACTATCAACCGTATTGTCCACAGCAATTAACACAGCAGCGGCTCGCGACTCTTTTACAGGAGAGCCAGATTGCAGAAGTTTATTCACCAAACGAGAGGGCATACTTCGCCTTCACTAAAATATTTCACTGAAATTCACTGTATCGTTAACAATATTAATGTAGTTTTAAAGATACACACCAAATACTTAAGGCAACTATGAAAACCGCACCCAGACAAAAATACCACGACGCATTGCACGATGAGCGAGATACTTGGGTCTTTGATCTTGATAATACACTTTACACCGCCGAATGTGCGCTCTTTGATCAAATCGACCGCAAGATTGGCGAATATGTGCAATCCCTGCTTCGGGTTAGCCCTGAAGCAGCAAGAAAGATTCAGAAACAGTATCTTCTTGAATTCGGAACCACCCTTAATGGGTTAATGCACAATCATCAGGTCGACCCTCACCATTATCTCGCCAGCGTACATGATATAGATTTCACGCCAATTGAGCGTGATGATAAACTCAGGGCGGGCATAGAAGCGCTTGATGGAAGAAAGCTGGTGTTTACAAACGCCGATAAACCATATGCCAGTGAGATTATGAAGCGGCTGGGTATTTTTGAGC
>JBFOLV010000434.1:0-2100 GCA_040830325.1 Kordiimonas sp.
AACATGAAACCGCTGCAGAAGAAATCGCCTCTGATATTGGCTTCACACAAATATCTGTTAGTCACAAAGTCAGCCCCCTGATGAAACTGATTTCCCGCGGTGACACCACAGTTGCTGATGCCTATCTCTCCCCCATACTCTCGCGCTATGTACAGCAAATACGCAGCGCTGTGGGTGATACGCCGCTTTACTTTATGCAATCTAGCGGCGGCCTCACGGCCGCAGATATGTTTGAAGGCAAAGATGCAGTTCTATCAGGCCCTGCGGGGGGTATCGTCGGTGCAGCCAAATCCGGAAAACGCGCAGGAGTATCCCATCTTGTTGGTTTCGACATGGGTGGCACCTCTACTGATGTGAGCCACTATGCAGGGCATTATGAACGCGTATTTGACACTGTTGTAGCAGGTATTCGAATGACCGTCCCAATGATGGATATTCATACCGTGGCCGCTGGTGGTGGCTCTATATGCAGCTTCAATCAAGGGCGTTTTTTGGTTGGCCCTGCTTCTGCTGGTGCAAACCCCGGCCCTGCGGCTTACGGGCGTGGCGGACCTATCACAGTGACGGACTGTAATGTCCTACTCGGAAAATTGCAGCCTGACCTATTCCCTTCAATCTTTGGCTTGAACGGCGATGAACCTCTCAATGTGAATGCTACAAAACGCGGTTTTGAAGCCATAGCAATTGAGATTGAACAAGAAACAGGAAAGAAACCTTCACTAGAAACCATTGCTGAGGGTTTTCTCGCCGTTGCTGTTGAGCATATGGCCCGTGCAATCAAACGAGTATCAGTTGAACGTGGGCATGACATCAAAAACCATGCTCTACTTTCTTTCGGCGGGGCTGGTGGACAGCACGCGTGCCTCGTTGCACAGGCGCTCGGTATCGACAAAGTAATCATACCACCTTTCTCTGGCGTTTTATCAGCCCTCGGAATGGGCCTTTCAGAACAAACTGCTATTGCAGATGTAGCCGCTGAATGTGCTCTTGAAGAAACCGCGGAAATCGATAGCGCGGTAAAAGAAGTATCCGAAATCGCCAGTCAGAAACTGGCTGATCAAAACGTAAGAAAAGCTGATCAACAGCTTTCCGTTTCCTTACATCTCAAATATGCAGGCAGCGACACATCACTTGCAATCCCTTATGGCCCTCAAAGCGAGGTTATTGAAGCGTTCGAGAAAGCACATGAATTGCAGTTTGGCTTCACTGACAAAGATGCTGCCATTACCGTAGAGTCTGTTGAAGCTGAAGCAACAAGTGGTGATACGAACGAAACCCTTTCACTTTCAGCGTTAGGGACAGAAACCGGCGCCCTTGATACAAGGAACGTCTTCTGGAACAACGAAACCACAAGCGCGAAAATTTTCCATAAAGACCGCCTAAAAGCAAACCACCCTATTGAAGGGCCCGCTATTATCCTGGAAAATGGCGGCACAACTATTGTAGAGACTGGTTGGCAAGCGATTTTGCAGCCGGGTGACACTCTTGAATTAGTCCGCACGGGCAACATTATTAGACAGCATCAAGTTACAGACACTCCTGACCCAATTTTACTTGAGATTTTCAACAATCTCTTCATGTCAGTTGCTGAAGAGATGGGCGGCGTTTTAGCAAAAACTGCGCGTTCTGTGAACGTCAAGGAACGGTTGGACTTCTCCTGCGCAGTATTTGACGAAATAGGAAACTTGATCGCAAACGCGCCTCATATGCCCGTTCATTTAGGCAGCATGGGGGAGAGCGTTAAAGCAATTATTGATGCACGTGGAAGCACGATTAAACGCGGTGATGTTTACATGGTGAATGACCCCTATGCAGGTGGCACACATTTGCCGGACATCACGGTTATCACTCCGATCTTCCTTGAGGCGGAAGATACAGCGCCCGACTTTTTCGTAGCATCTCGAGGTCATCATTCCGATGTTGGCGGTATCACGCCGGGTTCTATGCCACCACACTCTAAAACCATTGATGAAGAAGGTATTCGCTTCACTAATTTTGATTTAGTGAAAGAAGGAAAATTTGAAGAAAAAGCTGTTACAGACGCTTTGTCATCAGGCGATTACCCTGCCCGAAATATTGAGCAAAATATTGCCGATTTAA
>JBFOLV010000435.1:0-4059 GCA_040830325.1 Kordiimonas sp.
GCCCAAACTATCAGCGTGACTAGGGATACGGTACCAACCGCCCCCATAATCAGGGCAAGTTTAAACAAACGCCGCCACAAAGGCTTTTTAACCTTCTTCAGCGGGCCTTCTTTTGCCTGCGTTTCCTGTTGCTGATCGGTTTCGGTCATCTACCCAGAATCTATGTAAAAAGACTTCTAAAGCCTCTGTGTGCCAATAGAATGTGTCCCTCATATGGCGGCTAGCGCCCTTGAGCAACCAAAGTCTGAAAATATTTATCGACTGCGTCACGCATCGCGACGGATATCCGGCGAGCGCCCTCTCTACTGTTAAGCATTTTGGCGTCCGTCCGATTGGTGATGTACCCCGTTTCAACCAGCACAGATGGAACATCAATGGACTTTAAAACAAGGAAGTTCGCAAAGCGGTGCCCACGTTTGTGCATGCGAACTTGCTGGCGCATTGATGGGAGCAATATTTCCGCAAACATAGCAGAACTGTTCATTGTCTCTCGCTTTGCTAGATCAATAAGGATGTTTGATACTTCGCTGTTTGTTTCGGCTAGGTCTACACCTGCCAAAATATCCGACTTATTCTCTTTTGCAGCTAAGCGCGCGGCTTCTTTATCTGAGGCAGTTTCATTGAGTGTATATACCGTGCCTCCACGAACCTTGGGGTTTTGAATCGCGTCAACATGAACACTGATAAAGAGATCAGCACCGACCTTTTTTGCATATCCAAATCGTTGGCGATGGGGAATGTATATATCTTTGTCCCTGGTTAGGTAGACCTTATATCTGCCTGTTGCCTCCAGTCGTTTTTTGATTTCTCGTGAAATCTTCAACACAATGGTTTTTTCATTCTCTCCGCCGCGCCCGAGTGTACCTGGGTCAACTCCACCATGGCCCGGATCAACAACGATTACGCGTTTACCGTCTGCTCGCCTTTTCTGAGCTGCCTGAGGCACCTGAGCCGTGACAATAGGCGCTGCCACACGGTTAGCCCTGGTCAATTTCACAGCCTCATCGAAAGCCGTTTGGCCGGATGGCTTCATATCAATAACATACCGCTCTGCATAGCCATTACGCGCAGGGAGCGGAAAAGATTTCACAACAGTAGCAGGCTGTTTTAGGTCAAGAACAATCCGATAGACATTTGAAGAAAACAAACCATGGCGATACCCATTGACAACCCCCGCTGCCTTAATATCGCGACCGCTGTTCCATTTCGCGGCCGGTAAATCGATAACAATACGATTGGGGTTGCTAAGGAGGAAAATCTTTGGCGTAGTTTCTTTCGACAAGTCAATTACGAAACGCGTGGTATCCCCGTTTTGACCAAAACGAATGCCATCCACCGTCACAGTCTGGGCGAATACGCTATGCGTAAAGATCAACACTCCCAGGAAAAGCGAAAATATACTTGGTAACAAACCCAAAACTGAAGTTCCCCATTAATGGTGTCTAACAGATTCCCTTGCCTTTAAATCTTAAAATGGCAGCTTTTTTGGTTCAAGAAAAACAAACATACACTGAACTAGAGCTTAATTTATAGCTACTAAACCTAGTGACTGATTAATATTCGAGCACTTTTTACATTGTAATCACTGCTGGACTTGATTACGTTAATTCTACGAGTTTACCGACTTGTCGCCAAATTTAGCGAAAAGTCGCGGCACTTTGAAGCGATGAAGGAAACCACGAAGCACTGGTTACCCCGCAGCAAAGAGGCCAAAAAAGGACAAGAACCGGCAATGGCCAACTGGCTTTGCGCATTGTTATCAGTAATTATCCACCGCCTGGACACCTTCTTGGCCGGTGGCTCTTTTGCGACCGCGCCCCTTCCGGTGACTGTCCACTCTATTTACCAACTAACTTATCCAACAATTAGGCATGCTAGCGCCCCCCTTGCAAAGCAAGAGGCTGTGCCTGCGCAGCATCCTTTTCGGAGTAACTACTTATGTCCACCCGTATGCTTGTCGACGCACGTCATCCTGAGGAGACCCGTGTCACCGTTGTAAAAGGCAGCCGTGTAGAAGACTTTGACTATGAATCAACAACAAGACGCCAGCTAAAAGGTAACATCTATCTTGCGCGGGTAACGCGCGTAGAGCCGTCTCTGCAAGCAGCGTTCGTTGAATATGGCGGCAATCGCCACGGCTTCCTGGCCTTCAGCGAAATTCACCCAGATTACTACCAAATCCCGGTTGAAGATCGTGAAGCGTTAATCGAAGAAGAAACACAAGTCGCAGCTGCTGAAAAAGCAGCAGAAGACGCCGAAGAAGAAGAAAACAGTAAAAAACGTAAGCCGCGCCGTCGTCGTGGCCGTAGGTCTGCGGCGGAAAAAGCTGCAGAGACAGATGCCGTAATCTCAGAAGAGGCAGATACCGAAAGCGAAAAAACAGAAGAAACTGGCGACGCCCAACCTGCTGACGAGATTAAGACAGACGACGCGGCCGATCAAACCAACGACGACAGCAGCACTCAAGATGCTAGCGAGGCGGCGGATCAGTCCTCAGAAGCAAGCGACGAGGATGCTTCGAATGATGAAGCATCAGAAGATGATGACGCTGAAGTTAAGGAAAGCGACGAAGAAGACAAGGAGGCCGAGATTGAAGCCGCTGCTGCTTCGCGCCGCCGTAACCTTCGTGCGCTTAAGCGCAAATACAGCATTCAAGAAGTTATCAAACGCCGACAGGTATTGCTTATACAGGTTGTGAAAGAAGAACGCGGCAATAAAGGCGCGGCTCTTACAACATACCTTTCCCTGGCTGGCCGTTACTGTGTGTTGATGCCGAACTCAACACACTCCGGGGGCATTAGCCGTAAGATTTCAAATGTTAGTGACCGTAAAAAGCTCAAGCAGATTATTGGGGCATTGAATGTTTCAAGCGATATGGGCCTTATTGTTCGCACGGCAGGCATCAATCGCACTAAAACTGAGATCAAGCGGGATTATGATTACCTGCTTCGTCTCTGGAATGGCATCCGCGATCTGACGTTAAAATCAACAGCCCCTGCCCTGATTTACGAAGAAGGAAACCTGATTAAGCGTACGATTCGCGACGTCTACACGCGCGATATCGACGAAATCTGGGTGGAAGGCGAACGAGGTTACCGCGCAGCAAAAGATTTCATGAAACTTTTGATGCCCAGCCACGCAAAGAAGGTACAGAACTATAAGGACCGCATTCCGCTGTATCACCGTTACCAAGTTGAGAACCAACTGGAAGCTATGTATCAGCCAGTCGTACAACTGAAGTCTGGCGGATATATTGTTATCAACCCAACGGAAGCCCTGATTTCTATTGATGTAAACTCTGGCCGGGCGACCAAAGAGCACAACATCGAAGAAACTGCGGTCAAAACCAATCTTGAAGCCGCAGAGGAAGTTGCTCGACAGCTACGGCTTAGGGATATGGCTGGCCTTGTCGTCATTGACTTCATCGACATGGAAGAGCGCGGTAATAACCGCGCCGTCGAAAGGCGCATGAAGGAAGTCCTGAAAAGTGACCGCGCCCGTATTCAGGTTGGTCGTATTTCCAGTTTTGGTCTGATGGAAATGTCGCGTCAACGTTTACGCCCTAACCTGCTTGAAGTAGCGATGGAAACGTGCCCCCACTGTGCAGGCACAGGTCTCGTTCGCTCTGTCGAATCTGCTTCCATTATGGCGCTACGCCTTCTTGAAGAAGAAGGAATCAGAAACCGCAGCTCCATTGTGCGGGTATCTGCTTGCCCAGATGTCGCCATCTATCTCCTGAACCAAAAACGCGCTGTTCTATCAGAACTCGAATCGGAATATGGCCTTTCAATACAGGTGCTTGCAGATTCAAATCTGGGCCCTTCAGATGTTGAACTGACGCGAGAAGCTGGCGGCGATACAAAAGGAACCGCGCCGCAACCAGAACCTGTTGTTAAAATGGATAGCGCAGCTCCGATCATTGAAGACACTGAAGAAACAACACCCAGTGGTGAACGCGATGATCAGCCACGCAAGAAGCGTCGCCGCCGAAGGCGCAGGCGCCGTGGCTCTGGTGGTGAGGAAGGTGAACCCCAGCCACAGGCCCAAACCAAAAGCGAA
>JBFOLV010000436.1:0-6417 GCA_040830325.1 Kordiimonas sp.
TGACGACAACGCTTTTTCATTCATCATTGCGTACAGGTTGCAGCTAGACCAACCGCTGCCTTTCAGTTCGTGAAAGGCCCGTTTTCCATCAGGGTATGCTTCTAGAATGACATCTGACGGAGTCATGGCGACTGCGGTATCAATTGGCGTATTGAAAATTTCTTCAGAGAAATGATCAATCATTTCTGTTGTATGAAGGGCATTATCCCCTGTCGATATAACCAGTGGCCAAGGGTTTTCAATTTGCTCAGCCGCATTTTTGATCGATAGGTATAGATTGTCGGCGCTTGGAAGATAGTGGATTTCTCCCACCTCCAGCATTGCCTTTAGTGCTGGAACAGATTCAAGAATTTCTCGGCTTTCAATAGATACAAAAATACGATCAATGCTATCTGCGGCCTGGATCTCGCGCACTACTCGTTCAAGCATGACCATGCCATCGATTACGACTAAACATTTATGGCTTAGGTTTTGAATCTGAGCCACAGAATCTGCCGCACCTCGGCGGCTGGCTGCAAGTATAAGGGCAGTAGCTTTTTTTTTGGTTTTCATTTCTATATCTCTGCGCCTTGTCGCGCATTTTCATTCTTTTGTTAGATGGGTGTGTATTTATACTATCGCTAACAAGCGAGTTAGCGTTCGTATGCTGTTCGTACCCGGAATGTCATTTAGAGCCTTTTGTATCTCAGAGCGTTGCTTTGAACTTAAAAAACTCTCAGTGCATGCTGTGAACTTGCCCCAAAGTTGGTCTTTTGAGAGAGGGTTTGCGCTTGAACCCACAGGCATGTCAACTGACACACTGTGCTTTTCCCCTGATTTCATGAAAATGTGAACTTCGGTTGGAAACTCTGATTCCAATTTTTCAACATAGTCACGTTCAATTAAGGGAAGGATTTCAGCGACTGATTGTCGAGTTATAGCATTCGGTTCAAAATCTGATAGGCCAACATTGCCATATAGCAGTCCGACCGCAAGGTTATATTCTAGGCTAAATTTGGCCTCCATGGCATTGCTTGGTCGTACGTACATTAGGTTTCTTAGGTGTGAAGCCGGTGCGCGAACCAGAACGCGTTTAACTGCCTCAGCATGAATGTCATGTGTGCTTTTCAGAGAGAGTAGTCCGTCTAGTGCTCGATGAACACTGCCGCAATTTGGGTATCGCTTAACCTTCAGGCCATACTTTTCGATGTGGAGTGGTTTATCAATATCCGAGGTTCGGAAAGTTACCTTTTGGCCATGTTCGTCTTTGTCAGCCATTTTTGCCCGCAGCTGTTCCACATCAGGCCCGACCATCAGTGTGCCCATGCCTTTGTCACCGTGAAGCGTTTCATCTCCAGCAGTAATGCCAGCCTCCGCAAATTGAGCGGCCTTAACGGCACCGGCCGCGGCTAAGCCAGCGTGTAGTGGTTTAGCCATTGTGCCAAACTGACTCATGAAGCCAGCTGCCATACTTGTAGCTAGTGAAACAGCGTGCCTTGTTTGTTCAGCATTAAGTTTCATTAAACGGGCACATCCCGCAGCACTGCCGACGGCCCCAACAGTTGCAGTGGCATGCCAGCCTCGGTTCCTGTGGAATGGATTTACCCCCTGACCAACTAAGCCAATAATTTGCAGGCCGACGATATAAGCGTCTAACAACTCTGAACCGTTAGCATCATATTCGTCAGCAATGGCGAGCAGCGCTGGTACTAAAACTGCTGAGGCATGTGCTTTGGCCGGATCAAAGTTATCATCAAAGTCTAGTGCATGCGCAGCTGTGCCATTAACAAGAGCTGCCATGGGTGCTGATAAGCCTTCTGAAAAACCAACAATGTGGCAGGGGCCAGTTCCCCATTTTTGGGCTAGAGGAAACACTTTGAGTGTTACATCTTCTTTAGCGCCCGGCACCATACAAGCAAATGTATCAATGAACGCATCATGTGCGCGTGTTAAAGCACTTTCTGACCAATCACGCTCTGTGGTAGCAACCCAGTTCGCGAAGGCATGCAGCGGATTGTTAATGTCCTGTGTCATAGGCTTAAATACATGTTTGCTTGTTAATTGACTTGAGTTTCAGGGCAATCTCAGCAAGGGTATTTATAAACTAAAACAACCTCGGCAGGAAGACTGCGCCTGCCATGTAATTCTTACGGTTAGTCAATTCAAGGGCCTGCTGAAATATGGGAGAAATAGTTCATCACAGCGATTTCGTTTGTGTGGAGGAAGGCTCTCCGAGTGCTTTAGTACGTTTTCTTGGTTGTTGGACCATTGAAAATGCTCAGAAAATTGATGCAGATATTGCTGCAACCGTTGGTGTCGTTGGGAAAGGTGCTGTTTTAGATTGCACAGGCATCACCGGCTTAGATACGACAGGCGCAGTTTTAATTCGTCGGTTTGCGGCAAAAGTGGAAGAAGTTGGAGCTGCCGTACTGACGGGTGTGTCAGCTGATCACAAACATTTGTTGGATGTCATTAGCTGTTGTCCGCCTCAGGCAGCAACAGAACCTGAGCAATTACCATGGTATCTGGCTCCCTTGCAAAAGGCGGGCGAAGGGTTCTGGAAGGCAGTGCGTTCGCTTGCAAGGCTATTGGCGTTTATTGGCCTCGTGCTTACACGGCTGTTTGGCACACTGCTCGCGCCCGGACGCATTCGACTTGTACCCGTGGTACACCAAATTGAGATGGTAGGCCTGAATGCCATGGGTATTGTTGGGCTGATTTCCTTTTTAATTGGCGCCGTTATGGTCAATCAGGGTGCCATACAGCTGTCAAAATTTGGGGCAGATGTTTTTGTTATTGATATGCTTGGTATCATCCAGCTCCGAGAAATGGGTGTGCTGTTAACGGCTATTATTATTGCAGGTCGGTCAGGAAGTGCATTTACCGCGCAAATTGGATCAATGAAGCTTCATGAAGAAGTAGATGCAATGCGAACGATTGGCATGAACCCGATAGACGTACTTGTTTTGCCGCGCTTGATGGCACTGATGATTAGCTTGCCGCTTTTAACGTTTTACGCTGACATTGTTGGTATCGCGGGAGGCGTTATAATGGCATGGGCATATCTCGATATTACGCCGGCCAATTTTGTAGTCTATTTCCGGGATGTTATTTCAATAGAGCATTATGCTGTAGGGATCATAAAGGCGCCATTTTTTGCAGCTGTTATTGCATCATGTGGATGTTATCAGGGACTTAAAGTTGAGGGCAGTGCTGAATCGCTTGGGGAGAGAACAACGCGTAGTGTGGTGCAGTCTATTTTTCTAGTGATAGTGCTAGATGCACTTTTTGCCATGTTCTTCACGGCAGTGGATATTTAGTGGGATATGATGGACGGGTTTCAACATAAAGACACCATCATTCAGGTAACAGGCCTTGTTAACCAATTTGGTGATCATGTAGTCCATGATGGCTTGAACCTTGATCTACGACGAGGTGAAATTCTCGGTGTCGTTGGCGGCTCGGGTGCAGGTAAATCTGTTCTTTTAAGGTCTATTATCGGGCTTAATAAACCAAAAGCAGGTCATATAGAAATCAATGGTCGCAGCCAATCTGCTTTGGCGGGTGATGAAGATCAAGAGGCGCGTCGTGAATGGGGCGTTCTCTTCCAGGATGGGGCTTTATTTTCTTCACTGACAGTAGCGCAAAACATTAAAGTTCCTCTAAAAGAGCACTTTGATTTGTCTCATGACTTGATGGATGATTTAGCGATTAGCAAAGTCATTATGGCGGGGTTGGCGCCAGAAGCGGCTTGTAAATTTCCGTCTGAGTTATCGGGTGGTATGCGAAAACGCGCGGCACTTGCACGGGCTCTCGCTCTTGACCCGAAAATACTGTTTTTGGATGAACCAACTGCGGGGCTTGATCCGATTGGTGCTGCTAAGTTTGATGGTTTAGTGCGTGAACTTTGTGTCTCGCTGGGGCTTACGGTTTTTCTTGTAACACATGACCTGGATACGCTTGTACGTGTCTGTGACCGTGTGGCTGTTATTGGCGATAAGAAAGTGTTGTTAAATGCGCCGCTGGAAGAAGTTGTTAAGTTCGACCATCCGTGGGTGCAGGAATATTTTGGTGGTCCACGCGCTCGTGCTGTTGGTATAAAGCAAGAAGAACGATAGGGGACAGACAGGCATGGAAACGCGCGCTTCGCATATACTCGTAGGAGGGTTTGTACTAGCCTTTTTGGCTGGGCTAATAGCCTTCTCTATCTGGATAGCTAAAGTCGACCTGGATGCAGAATACACTGACTATGACATCTTCTTTGATGCCACAGTTTCTGGCCTCTATAAGCGCAGTGTTGTCTATTACTCTGGTATTCCAGTTGGCGATGTGCGCGACATTACCCTTGCGCCAAATGACCCGCAGAAAGTGCGTGTTTGGATTAGACTTCGTGCGGAGGTTCCTGTTACGGACGGTGCAACTGCGCGCCTAGAGTTTCAAGGTCTTACAGGGGTTGCTTATATAGAACTTACTGGCGGCCCTCCAGGTGGTGCACCGCTTGTGCCTGAAGGGGATAATGAACGTGCAATCATTCAGGCTGAAGCCTCTGCATATCAAGCTGTTTTTGCTGGCGCACCTGACCTGCTTAACCAAGCAACAAGGGCTGTTGTGCAAGTGCAGAAGCTCTTGAGTGATGCTAATATTGCAGCTGTTAGCGGCACCCTGAATAATACGAATAGGCTAACAGGAAATCTTGCTCGCGGTACGGATGATATTGAGGCGATTGTGGCGGAAGCGCGTGTTGTCTTGGCGAAGGCGAGCGAGGCAGCTGACAATATCTCACGGTTAGCTGCTTCTGGAAATGAGTTACTTGCTGATGACGGTGTAGAACTTGTCGCAGAAGCAACACGTGCGATGGAAGACGCACAAGCCGTGTTACAGCGCGTGGATGGTTTGGTTGCAGCGAACGAGGAAGCGGTTACTCAGTTTGTTAGCGGTAGCTTACCCGAAGTGTCACGCATGATCATCGATTTGCGCGCTACTGCAAGAAGCCTGTCGCGCTTGATGAGCCGTATTGAGCAAGACCCTGCAGAAGTTATCTTTGGTGGTGACGAAGTTAAGTATAATTTAAAAACCCGGAAAACGAACGAGGGGGAAAAATAATGAGTGCTTCCTCGAAAATTAAGACCCTATTGCTATCAAGTTTACTGATGGGTTCAGTAGCCGGATGCGGCCCCCTCATTTCTTTTGGCGGTGACGGCGAACCTGATGAAACATACGGTCTAAGGTATGAAGCAAAGCAGGCGGAACAATTTCCTGCGGGACCAATTGTCTATGTAGATAGCCCGCAGATGGCTGAAGGGTTGGACGGGCACGGTGTAACAGTGGTGATGCAAAATGGCCGCCGGACAGTGCTGGAAAGGGCCGCTTGGTCAACACACTTATCTGATTTGATCCGAGACTATGTAGCGCAGTCTATTGGTGCACAAAGTGGTGCCAACATGATTGGTGAAGGCGGCCTTGATATTACGGCAGGCTGTAGATTGGGCTTAAAGGTTTGGTCCTTTGAGTTTGTGCCGGGTGAAGTTGCTGCTGAAGACGGCGTTAGTGTTGTGTTGCAGTTTTCTCTTGTGCGCATAAGCGATAACCAGCTGCTAAGCCACCCAACTTTTGCGGCATCTGTTACAGTTGATAGCAATTCTGTTGGAGGCGTGATGTCAGGCTTTTCTAGGGCTATGGATCAGGCTTCCAGCGAGTACGGCGGATGGTTCCGTGAGCGTATGGGGCAATGCAGTCGTTGATTGCCCCATAATCTAATAATTAGGAAATGGGTGCTTTATGTTTATTTTTGATTTCGAAGGCAGCCCAAAGAAGCACTAACCCTCCTGCAAAAATAGCGATGAAGAAGGGCGCTGCAGTATTGGCTACGAAGACAGTGCCTGCTGCAACGGGCCCCGCGATACGTCCCAGTGCCGAGAAACCGTTTGATATACCAAGCGCCGTGCCTTGTAGGTTTTTGCATGTGCGACGTGATACCAGACTGTTAAGGGCTGGGAACGCAAGCGTGAGCCCGCCCATAATGAGTGGGAAACCAACAACAGCCGTTGTTGTTGTCGGAGCACAGCATACAAGAATTAGGCATCCGGCAATATGCACTGCGACACCAATCATAAGAGCGCGTACTTCACCTACGGATTTGAACAGAGGGCCAACAGCAAACATTTGAAGGAAGAATACACAGACACCGGCCATCATCATTAGGTAGCCAACCATTTCTGCATCCCAGTTTAGCATGGCATTTGCCCAAAATGGTGCAATGGAGAAGCTAATGCTTTGCCCTACGGCTGTGATGATGAACATAGCAAATAGCAGCAATTGCCCTGGTTGTCGTATCACCGTGGTCCAGTGGGGAATAGGATCGGCCCCTTCTTCCTTAACAGCCTGTTTGTGGGGACTGGTTTCAGGGACGAAGATTGCGGTTAATATCATCGCTGGGAA
>JBFOLV010000437.1:0-3618 GCA_040830325.1 Kordiimonas sp.
CCTCTGGTGCCGTAGACGCAGCGTTTTCACTGGAACCAGACGAATTATCCGCCCTTGTTACGCATTGCCATGATGCGCATGCAGCATTAGGCTCAGCCCTGCTCGAACCTGTTGCCTCAGAAACCGACAGTTTAAGGTTTCGCAGATCTCTATATTTCACAAAAGATGTCGCTGCAGGTGAAAAAGTTACCTCAAATGCCGTCAAATCACTCAGACCGGCAGGCGGCTTGCATACAAGACACTTGGATGAAGTTGTTGGCCGTAACGCCAAGAATGCGATTAAAGCAGGAACACCTGTTGCATGGAACCTGCTCGTCAATGAAACGGAGCAGAAAGGTTAAGTTACCTTTATGATGAACATTCTGATCACAAGCATTTCGGCGAAAGTGCAGCTTGTTCAATCCTTCAAGGGCGCGGTCAGGCCTTATGGTGGCTTGATCGTCGGTACAGATATGGATAGCAAATGTTGCGCAGCACATTTTGTTGACGTATTTGAACCAACACCAAGCGATGCCTCACCTAATTATGTGAAGCGTATTCTAGATATATGTGAAGAACGGCGTATCAAACTTATCATTCCGACACGTGATGCTGAACTCGCTGCTCTCGTATCCATTAAAGACAAACTCACTGACCTAGGAGTTGCACTACCACTGCCTGATACAACACCTCTTAATCTATGCCTAGATAAACGTAAATTTCATGAGTTCTGTGAAGCGGAAGGGTTTCCTGTTCTACCTCTCCGGGACCCACAGGATGAAAATCATTTCCCACTTTTTGTACGCGCAATTAACACCGCCAACGGCAAGGAGGCCTATGAAGTCCCTAACATGGTTGCTTGGAACCATTTGGGCTTAGACCGTAGCCATTATATTTGCCAGCCGCTTTGCACCGACAATGAGTATAGCTGTGACATATTAATGGACCTGAACGGATTACCCTTGCAGGCAGTGGTCAGGCACCGACAGCGCCTCGTAAATGGTGAAAGCTGGCGCTCTGAGATCGTAAGTATGCCAACACTGGAACAAATGTGCCTCGATATATGCGCTAAACTAGGGCTTAAGGGACACAATTTGGTTCAAGCATTCGTCGACCCTGATGATAAAATACATCTTATAGAAATCAATCCGCGCTTCGGCGGTTGCTCTAACCTGAGCGTAGAAGGCGGTTTAGCCTCACCCGAGCGATTGGTGCAAATGGTAAAAGGTGATGTTGCTGCAGCGCAAAAACCAAGAGAAATCGAAACCGGTTTATGCTCAAATCGCTACAGTATGGATATATACAGCCGAAAATAGCTAGTTGCTAACCGATCAAACCTGTATTGGCTGGCCATTCAACCAAACAACAGTACGGATCAACATGGAAAACTTCGTTCTAAGAGAAGCTAACATCAAAGCACACCTTGAAGGGTTAGCATCAAAAGATAAGAAAATTGCCGCCGCAATTGAGCAAGTTGGTTTTCCAGCTGAACGCATTAGCCCTCAGGGCTTCCTAGTCCTGCTACGCGTAATTGTAGGTCAACAAGTCTCCGTCAAAGCCGCAGCTTCCATTTGGGCTCGCGTTGAGGCACTTGGCGGCGAAAACGCCAGCCCAGAAGACTATGCTGCCCTCAGCGAGGATGATCTAAGAACAGCAGGCCTTTCTCGGCAAAAAGTAAGCTACTGCCGTTCGCTGTGTGATGAGATCATATCCGGCAATCTGGACATTGAAGCGTTACCGACAATGTCAGACGAGGATGCCGTTAAGGCCATCACATCAGTAAAAGGCCTCGGCGTCTGGAGCGCCCATATGTATTTGATGTTCTCTTTGGGCCGGGCTGATATATGGCCCGTTGGTGACTTGGCTGTGCGGATTGGTGCTGGCCGCATCGTTGGTGGGCCCGAGCGTCCCACAGAAAAAGAAGCGCAAGCAATTGGCGAACGTTGGCGCCCTTACCGAAGTGCCGTTGCCTTACTGTCTTGGCATTTCTATTCCAACGCTCCTCTATAAACTGCGGCATTTCGTCGGATTGTCATATCTGTACTTCTTCTCAATAGTTTCACCGTGAGTAGAAAAAGGGGAAGCACAATGACAAGCAAAATAACACTGGCGGCGTTATGCCTATGGCTCGGTATTTTAGCCCTCAGTATCACCATGGCTTTACATCTCATACTAGGCCTCCCGCCCCTTGAAGGCGCAATCGAAAATGGTTTTATTCAAAAAGCACCGGGGATTCGCCCTCAAACATTATTGGCCATGTGGGTTACATTTTCAGTGATCAACTATATCGCGCTGGTTGGGTTAGTAGCAGAGCGGTTCCTGACCAAAAATCCTTCCCCTATTTTTGCAGCCGCTACTGGCATGTCCGCAATTGGCAGCGCCGTAACCATCAATAGTTTTGTTCCCGGCCATATGGCAGTTGGCCTCCTAGCGATACCAGGCATTCTTATCGTTCTAAGCGCCATTCTAGAATACCGAACAGGTAATTAGGCTTTACTTAACAAGGCTTTCTGATAGAGGTTTGAACAATATCAGAGCAACCACTACGCGGAGAGCAGACATGAGCCAATTTAGAAAACTAACCGAGCAAGTATCTGTTTCACCGCAAATCACCACCGCAGACATTGATGAAGCAGCTGCAAGCGGCGTCGAACTTATTATCAATAACCGGCCAGACGGTGAAGAAATGGGGCAACCAACTAACGATGAACTTTCTGCATATGCCGAAGGTAAAGGCATAAAGTGGGCGCATATTCCAATCGTATCTGGGCAAGTAACGATGGAAGCTATCTCAATTACAAGCTCCACACTTAGAGACGCTGATAAAATTCTAGCCTATTGCCGCTCAGGTACACGTTCATGCAACATGTGGGGCTTAGCCGTTGCTTACGCAGGCTCTGAAGAAACAACTGACATTATCACAAAGGCAGAAGCCGCCGGATACGATCTATCAGGCATGGCATCAACCTTCAAACATCTGCACGGCACAGAAGACTGAGTAGTAATCAAAGTAACTACTCAGTCATTCGCTAGAAACAGCCATTCTGCTCGAATAAATATCATACCAAACGTTCGGTTATTTATTATGCAAGTCAAATGACATGAGCAAAAAGCTATATTCTTCAGCTACTTCAAACAAACGCTCAAATCTGCCAGATTTGCCGCCATGCCCGGCACCCATATTGATTTTCAACATCAACAAATTGTTGTCCGTCTTCACATCCCGCAGCTTAGCTGCCCATTTTGCTGGCTCCCAGTATGTCACCCGAGGGTCATTGAGACCGCCGGTCACTAGCATAGGCGGATAATTCTTAGCTTCGATATTGCTGTAGGGGCAGTAACCCGCAATATTTTCGTAAGCAGCCTTATCTTCAATGGGGTTACCCCATTCTGGCCATTCAATTGGCGTAAGCGGTAAGCTGCCATCCAGCATGGTATTAAGAACATCTACAAATGGCACATGCAGTACGGCACCCTTGAACAAATCAGGCGCCTGATTCAAAACGGCCCCCATCAATTCGCCGCCCGCACTACCACCTGAAATGCTAATTCCACCTTCAGCCGCATATCCCTCAGCAGTAAGTGACTTGGCAACATCAACAAAGTCATTGAAGGTATTTTCTCGGCGCGCAAGTTTAC
>JBFOLV010000438.1:0-4794 GCA_040830325.1 Kordiimonas sp.
AAACGCGTTCCTCTATTAAGTTCACTTTCTACTTTAATTTCGCCACCCATCAAGATGACAAGTTCTTGCGCAATTGCGAGGCCTAGCCCGGTACCAGCTCTGCCTCTCGTTGCTGAGGAATCCACCTGTTCAAAACGGTCAAATAAATGCTCTAACTTGTCAGCAGGTATGCCAATGCCGGTATCTTCAACCGAACACCTGATCTTAACAGTTTCCCCTTCACTCAGGACCTTAACGCCCAGCACAACACTGCCTTGGTCGGTAAACTTCAGCGCGTTCCCAACAAGATTAAATAATATCTGCCTGAAACGGGATACATCTCCAACCACATGGGGTAAATTTACTGTCGGCGCATCATAAGTGAATTTAACGTCCCTCTTCACTAGGCTTTGTACCGCAAGCACCACGCTGTAAACAGTTTCATCTACATTAAAAGGAGCAGGTTTCAAAGTAAGCTTGCCCGCATCCAAACTAGAAACATCTAGAAGATCCGCAATAATAGCTTGCAACGTACCCGCGCTTGTTCGGGCCGCTGCTAGCTGTTTCTTTTGCTCATCATTCAAGCCTTCAGCATCAATCACATCAATCATACCCAAAAGACCTGTTAACGGCGTGCGTAGTTCATGACTCATGTTAGCAATGAAACTATCTTTTGCTTTTCCAACCTCCTCAAGGGTTTGCGCCCGTTCCTCATTTTGGATAGTCAGTGCAATCTGCTTCCTGACACTATTGTACCGCATTGCAAACCCGCCGTATGACAACATGGCGACACCTGCACCAAGCCCCAATGCGACACCACTCGCGTCACCAAACTTTAAAACTGCGGCTGCCGCATAAGCTCCAAAAGAAAACGCCAGTAGCAGCCAAAATATCCACGGCAACAAAGAGACAATACCGAAAGCAAAAATCAACAAGATACCCTTCACCAAGACGAAAGGCTCTGTGGAATAATAAATATGCATGTAGACGTTGGCCGCCATACCTATGCCAAGCGGTATTGGCGTAAGGTAAATATTGCCAATATTCACTAATCCACGGCGCTCCAGAGCCAAAGTGATCAAGAGTATGCCCACAACAACCAGGTCGATTGCTATAAGCGCATACATGCCATTTGCGGCAGCTAAAACATCTCCAATTGTAACTAGTGAATAATATAGGATGGTGAGATAGATCAGAATATCGAACTGCTCATAGTATAATTCACCAATGATATGGCGTACGCGGTCAGCAGAACTCGCTTTTGGTTCCTCTACATCAGTCTCACTGTAGGCTTTTTTACCCGACACTCGGTTCTCCCATAAAGCGGATGAAACAAGACTAAATTGAATTTGACCCCGAACAACAAAACACAGTTGCACTGTAGCATACTCTGTAACGCGACAAATACTGGCTTTTTCCGCCTTCTCGCTGTATAAGCCGCGCCATGAATGACGCATCAAAAAATACTTCGACTTCTTCAAAAGTCGGTTTTGTCTCCCTTGGCTGCCCAAAGGCGCTGGTTGACAGTGAACGTATCCTGACAAAACTTCGCTCTGAGGGCTATCAAATAGCGCCTGAATATGAAGGCTCTGATGTGGTAATTGTAAATACCTGCGGCTTTATCGACAGCGCTAAAGAAGAGAGCTTCAATGCGATCAAAGAAGCGATGAACGAAAACGGCAAGGTTATTGTAACAGGCTGCCTAGGCGTAGACGAAGGTGCTGTCCGCGAAGTCACACCAGGGGTTCTTGCGGTAACAGGTCCTCAGCAATATGAACAAGTGGTATCCGAAGTGCACAAAGCAGCACCACAACCACATGACCCATACACGCACCTTGTGCCAGAAGCTGGCCTAAAGCTGACACCGCGTCACTACAGCTATCTAAAGATCTCAGAAGGTTGTAACCACCGCTGTAAATTCTGCATTATTCCAAGCTTGCGCGGCGACCTTGTATCCCGCCCTATTCGCGCCGTGCTGCGTGAAGGCGAGAAACTTGTAGAAGCAGGTACACAGGAATTACTGGTTATTAGCCAAGATACATCTGCTTACGGCCTCGACCGCAAGCACGCCACAGAAAAGTGGAAAGACAAAGAAATCCGCGCCCATATGACAGAACTTGCTAATGCGCTGGGTGATAACGGCGTGTGGGTACGCTTACATTATGTATACCCATACCCGCATGTGGATGATGTTATTCCTTTAATGGCGGAAGGTAAGATTCTGCCGTATTTGGATATCCCGTTCCAGCATGCGAGCCCAAAGATACTCAAATCCATGAAACGCCCTGCTAATGATGCAAAAGTGCTGGAACGCATCAAAAAGTGGCGAGAAATCTGCCCAGAAATCGTACTGCGTTCCACCTTCATCGTTGGCTTCCCCGGTGAAACTGAAGAAGATTTTCAATATTTGCTTAACTGGTTGGAAGAAGCGCAACTCGACCGCGTCGGTTGTTTCAAATATGAAGCAGTTGAAGGCGCAGTTGCCAACGAACTAGCGGACCCTGTTCCCGAGGACGTAAAACAAGAACGCTGGGAACGCTTCATGGCTGTCAGCCAGCGTATTTCTGCCGAAAAGCTGAAAAAACGTGTTGGCATGGAAATGGCTGTACTCATCGATACAGTAGACGATGAAGGCGCAGTTGGACGCACGTACGCTGACGCACCCGAAATTGACGGTAAGGTATACCTGAAAGGTGCAACAGAATACTCACCTGGCGATATGGTCATGGCCTATATCAGCGAGAGCGATGACTATGATCTGCATGGATATGTAGTTATCGAGGATGACGAAGACGACTGGGACTGGTAGAAGCCCGATTTAATACCTATGTATCCTTCTGGATATAGTTGAGGGGGATATATGCTTGTTACCAATATCGACACAGTGCCGGGGTCAGAAATCACTGCTGAGCTTGGCCTCGTGCAGGGGTCAACTGTCCGCAGCAAACATTTAGGCACTGATATTGCCGCTTTTTTCAAAAGCCTCATTGGCGGTGAAATAAAGGGATATTCCGACCTTCTGGAAGAAGGGCGCGAAGAAGCAATTGTCCGCCTAAAAGAAAATGCGACTGCTCTCGGCGCGGATGCCGTTGTAAATGTACGCCTCACAACCGCAAGCATTGCAAGCGGCGCTGCAGAGATGGTCGCGTACGGTACCGCGGTAAAATTAAGTGACAAGTCACCTGCATGATTGCGGCGCTTAGCGAACGCATCACAGATTTTTTCTCTAAGTATGAAGAGAAAATGGCTGATGCCCCTGTATGGTTTCAGAAGCTTTTTGGTGGTGAAACTTTTTGGGACTTTATCCTTAACAATGGCTTTCAGGGATTTGGGATAGCGCTGGGTGGTTGGTTAGTGACAACCTACTTTGAACGTCGCCATACTAAAGAACTCACCATCCAAGAGAGTGAACTCCAACATATCAGCCTTAGTAACAATAACAAAGTGACTACGCCTTCAACTGACTTAGTACTCCTAACAGGCTCAACCATTCTTGTTCATGATATATTCCGTAAGTTTTTCATCACCATCCGCAAAATTATTGGCGGTAATGTTGTACTCTATGAACGCCTAACAATGCGGGCTAGGCGTTCTGCCATTCTCCGGATGAAAGAAGAGGCCAACTTGCGCGGTATCGATCATATAATCAATGTTAGGCTCGATACAGTTCAAGTGCCCGGACGTTTCCTCTCAGGCATTGCAGTTGTTGCTTATGGTACAGGCGTTAAAGAAACGCTACATCAGTAGAGACCATTCCCGACATAAACTGGCTGAAAACTGAAAACGCCAGAGCGTGAAGTATCGACATTGATTTTTACCGCCTTAGCATCTGGCCAACCATATGTTTGCAGGCGCACAATATTTGCCCCTGGCCCTTTTTGTAGTTTCGGTAGATAGGGGCGATCAATTTCAAACTGATGATGGTCACCGTGCACCAATAAGACAGGCTTACCGAACTGTTCTCCTAAACGTCCAATTAAGGCCCGAAGCTCGCCAAACCCATCAGGGGTTTCAGGCTTAGCAAACATATTCGCGTGATACGCCAACACAATCGCTTCAGACTTAACTTTAGTCGCCTGTTTAAAAACCTCTTCGATCCACCTTAAGTTCGCTTTATTACGGGCGCTATATTCCACAACATCACTAAGGCCATTATTGGAGCCAACAATATGTGCAGTAGCAAACAGGACATCGTCGTGTTGCCACTGAATGTTTTCAGCCATGAAGCCACCTAGATTTCCTTGCCGTTTAAATTGCAAACTACCTTTTCCAAGCACTGCAGGTTTGGCGAAAAACAACTTCCGAATATTTTCTAGCCGTTCAGTAGGTTCGTACCCACCAGCTTCTGGCCTATGGCAATCTGTCCATTCATTATCACCAGGCGTATAAACTACGGGATGCGCGTATTTTTTAAAATCTCGCACCACTCTAGAAATATGCTTTTCACCGCAGTCAGTAGCGCCACTAAAAACATCACCAAGGTGAATAGTAAATGCAGGTGCCTCAACATTCATAGTTTCAATCAACTTATCATAAACATCATAATCCTGCGGCACCTGATAAGCCGTATCCGCCACCACAATAAAGCTGAAGCCCCTATGATCTTCCGCTTGTACCCAGCGGGTAAACAAAGCGGCCAGCAATACAGCTAAGCTAAGCGATAAATACCTGTGCGTTTTAATCATGCCGACTTTCCTATCTATAAATACGTTCCTAATCACACCGGTTTATGCGGCTTCATACTTTAGGGCATACGTTTTTGATATTTATTTGACTAAGTCAAATAAATGAGCATCTTAGATATTCGACCAAAAA
>JBFOLV010000439.1:0-4621 GCA_040830325.1 Kordiimonas sp.
ACCACAAGCCTTCATAAAACGATCGTAAAAGCGCCAGTCTTTCGACAGCAAAGTTTCAAACACAGTATCCTTGGAGGCGGTCCGGTCAAGGGAGTTTTCAACTTCACTTCCCATTAGGCGCACGTGAATTTTCTTTTTATTACTAAGCTCTATCAATAAGAGGGGGGGCATAAGTCGTCGCAAAGCCGATGGCCGAAACTCTGTTTTCAAGGGGGCGTGCCAACCCTCTTTTGGCATAGACTGCCAACATTCTATCAGGTCACTAAACTCTTTAGGTTCGGTTTTCATACCGTGCTCCTTGTGGTGCTGGAAACAGACTCAAAGAAGGCACTCAAACAACTCCGAAAAAGTATTCAAATAGTATCCTAAATATTGTGTTAACTCTAATGTTTCAGATGTAACGGCTGCGCAAACATTCACAAAAAATGAAAAAATTAGGTGAAATTTTCACCATTAGAAATCTAATTACTGACCCAAAAGTCAAGGTTTACAGCGCATTTCAAGCTGCAAGGTCACACAAGCAATTTTCACCATCAAGGTCTCGAGAAAAAATCTGAAATAAAATCAACAAAAATCACATATTATACAACCATAAGGCATTAAAATGAGTGAGACTCGGAATCTCACTCCTCCCAAAATCAACTCTAAACCCTTAATTAAGAACCATTCTTACTCAATCAGGCTTTCAATAACTTCACGTTTGAAGTGCAATAAGGGCGGCAAGCCAAAGAAGCGCGTCAACATATCGACGCTTCAATGTCCATCTGGACATGGTCGTTCCCATAGAGCGCCTAACTTTTACCCAAGGAACACGCGCCTGTACCTCCCCTTCCTGATGCCAACATGCCCAGAATAGAAGTTGACGATCCACTGTATCAGGTAATAGCTGAAGCAGATCCAGCGCTGGCTGCATATTGTCTATCTCCTGAGGGGAAATTCGAACCCTGCGGCGTGCTTCAAAGCTACTCATGTCAAGCACAGGATATGTACCAGGCTCAGCAAGGCTTTCCGGCCACAACATGGTTCGCATATTTAAGAACCCTTTTTCTCTATCCGGCAAACGGCGCAGCACCCAGGCAGCATTAACCAGCCGTTCCTCAACCTTGGGCATCAGTTCTTCCTTACTTGCCGTACTCACGCCTACAGTAGTAACTTCATCAACAATCTCCTTACAGGTAGCCTGATAGTCTCGCTCTCTGATCATATGCGTCATAGTATTTTCCTATATAGTTATCGTCATTCTTCTTCGAAAGGTTCCCCTACGGCGGGAGCTAGGCCTGAGGTCGCCAATTCCATAGGGCGCCATATTCGTCATAAATCTCTGCAGGGATTTTCTGGTTTGCCCGGTGGCGGGGATCTGGCCCCAAGTCGGCCGCTTCAAAGACCGGGTGGTCAGAAGGGATACGCCAATGGCTACTAAGGTAGTCACCTCGAAACCGACTGGTTGCATCACCCAAAAATCGCCTCCAATCGTCGGCGTCGCCTGCGTTAAACTTCTGTAAAACCGCTTTTGGTGATTGATTAACGGCACATGCCAAACCGCTATATTTAGCGCCAACTCGCTTATCGCGAGCCTCTAGGATAGCCGCCGAATAGTAAGTAAGATAATAGGGTGCCTGCCCTACACGGGCTTGCTCACGTTTTCTTAGCCGCTCAATGGTCGGCACTACATCGATCTGAAAATCTGCGCCACTGGTGATCCAGAAGGTGACAATAGAATAATCAACCTGCCCTACATCTAATGCAGCGGCAGCAGCAATTTCAGCTGTCTGCTCTGCACATAATTTAATCTCACCCAATTCGCCATCAGCAGAAATATACTCGCTACCGCTGTTAGTTTTGGATTTGGTTTTGGTTACTGCGTTTTCGGCACTCCCAACTATATGCGACCAGCCTAGCGAAATGTTAGCGTTTGGTTTTGAAGATTCCTTTTCTTTCAGGTAATTACGTTGCGCCGTTTGTAGTTTTCCCTTGGTAGATTTAGCCCGCCCGCCCTTAGCTCCGTTGAGCCTGTTTCTTTCCACTTTTCGCGCAACAGTTTCATAAACTTGGGAGAGCTTTTTCTGATACCAATAACCATCCACTACCGTAAAAAACTCTAACATTGTTGGCCGTAGCTTACGCCACTTCCCAGCAGACACCCCCGCAATACGAGCAAGTGTCCGGTCTTCATCTCGCAATGCGCACCCCCGCGTTCGCCAGGCGCACATTAATAGGAGAAGATAAACCCCGTGCTCCTCAGCTGTTAAATGCCGTGTATCGGCAAGGTAGGCATCTGTAAAAAAAGGCAAGGCCGGAAACTCCGCCACTCCACTTCTCCATATCGCTGTCAACTAGTCACACCTCTCTACTGCGGTGCATCGCTTATAATATTTACGTTATTCGTAATTTTATGCAAGTGTTTGTTTTTTGATTTCCCTCTTGCAAATTTTACGTAAATCGAAATACTAGGCAGCATGTCGGGACAAAACTGGATAAAAGTTTCACTGAAAAGTGAAGGTCATAAACTTAAGGACGTTGCAGAGGCCTTAGGTATTACATCGCCGCGTGTCACAGACATCATAAAAGGCACACGAGAAGTACAGGCTGATGAACTTTTGCCTCTATCAGAAATGCTTGGTTTGAGCGTTAACTCCCTACTATTAAGCTTAAAAGAGGGCGAACGCCGCGAGGCCGCCACGGAGACGACCCCATCCTCACTTCCAATTCGAGGATACCTTTTGGGTGACGGCAGCTTAACACCACTCGGCGATGACGATTCTATAAAGGTTGTGGCCGTTCCAGCTGATGCCCAGAAGCCTGAGGGTTTATATTGCTACATCATGGGCGACAATAGCATGGGTAGCGAAATTAAGGCCGGCGACATTATAATTGCCGCTGACCCCCGTATACATTTTTACCCCATGGTCCCTGGCGGTATTTTTCTGGTCGCAGGGCCAAACGACACACTCGCTGCAAGGCAATTTGTGAAAACAGACTCTGGCGAAAGCTGGCTTGTGCCTACACCATCCACGCCAAATCCGGCCTACGAAAGTTGGCGTTTTGAAATGCTACCACCTTCGCTAAACACTAAGGCACAGTCAGATCAGACCTCCGCAAATGACGACACTCAAAACGCGGATCATAGAACCGTATACACTGACGACATTTTTGCGGCTGTCTTATGGGTACATCGACGGTACATGCCAGTGTCGTCCGATTAAAATCTAGCTGCCGTCCTATACTGCCCAGTTCAGACAGATCACTGACATCGCCAATACTGTCTTCCGGGTTCTCATTGACTGTCCTTCGTCTACTACTAGTGCTGTATATAGCACCCCGCTTACTAACTACCATACTCGCCCCCAATTTAAATCGTGCTGTGACCCCCCCGTTTCCATCACAGGCTTACTATCTTAAACAACGGCTCTGCCAGACTTCTACATTTTGAACGACATAAAAACCCAATCAAAATAATACTGTAGCGCCCATACGGCGCACCATTAAGGTGCTACAACTATCTTCAAGCAACTTATTTTTGATTTCCTATACGACAACAATAAGGCGCACATAATCACCATAAGCGTGTATCAGTATAAGCAAGACTAATTTCCATGCGCAAACCATTTATTTACGTATATCGTAATTTTATTGTAGACATGTTTTACCGATAATCGTAATATACCTTCACCAACACCGACGAAGCGGGCAATAACGAGGATCTCCTCTAAAACCCCACCTAGCAGCCGGCATTATGCTCTCTGCTGTGCGGTCATGTTTTGGGTCACTTGACCGATGAAACATGGTTATACCTGTATCGTTTGGCAGTTGCCCAAGTCTCGCGCGCTATAGCCGAGAAGGGATTTGCACTTTGGTGCACATTATTGGGAGAGCTGTTTGCAACATGTCATATCTGACACGCTAATGACTGAATACACCCACGGTACTTATCCCCCTCCCCCTCAAGTACCGCCGGGAGATACTGGAGACACCAACCCTAATCTCCAGAGAGGCAACCCAGCCTTACTTGGTCAGCAAGCTCGTCGTACACGACATAGATTTGTGCGCCATCATTGGCGTACTGCAAAACAGCTCTCTCATACCATTACAGAAAATGAGATTGCCGCATGGCTCATCAGCAATACCAGTCTCTACACGTCACCAAACCGCGTCAGCCGGATTATGCATTTTATAGAATTGCGCCGCATCATGTCTGCCAGACACAACCACTTAGCTGCGTTAAGGCTAAGTGCCGCTATTTGGCGCGAAGTGAAATCCATAAAAACAACGAAGATGGATAAAAAAAATTCCCAGATTGTTGAAGTTATTCGTCCTAGTTTTGGAGGGGGTAAAAATAGCAACGTCCCTGGTCGCATTTTTAAGGTCGAATCTCCCGCTGGCGGCCCCACTTGTTCCTGCTAGCATACCACGACGACCTCTCTCTCCGTTGGGCCTGAAACATCACCCAGTTTCAGGCCCTACCATTAAAAACTTCAAGCATCAAAAAACCCCGTAGCGGCCTTAGCCACACCGGGGTCTCAACTCAACAACTGTCATGCTCGGGTATTCTTGTATGTTTTAGAAGTACCAGCACTAAAACCTGTCGTCATGCAATGTGCGATCAACTGCTACCAATCTGCGA
>JBFOLV010000440.1:0-6871 GCA_040830325.1 Kordiimonas sp.
AAACCAAACACTCGCAGAACTCGAAAGTGTCACATCGCCTATTACGTCCGCTGATGGGGCAACCCAAACTGTGTTATCCTCAAGTGTAGGCTGTACGCCATCAAGTTCATAAAGCATAAAAAATCCGATATTTAACGCGAAGTGCAGTTTTAGTTTATCTCGCCAGCCCATCGCCACATAAATTACTATCGCTAGAATAAAGGCATAGAAGCTTGATCTTCAACATCAAAGCAACGTAGACAAACGAAATGATTAAGCAGACTGATAAAATAGAGTTATCATGGCGGGGCAATGCTCCCGTTTCCTCCAAGTTTGATGACGTCTACTACTCAGAAGAAAACGGACTTGAAGAAACAGAATTTGTCTTCCTCAAGGGCATTGGAGCGCCTGATTGCTGGCAAAACAAAGATAGCTTTGTCATCGCTGAAACTGGCTTTGGCACCGGATTAAACTTCCTAGTAACCTATCGTGACTGGATTTCGAGTGGTGCAAAAGGCCAGCTCACTTTTATATCGGTTGAGAAGTATCCCCTCACTGCTGGATTGTTGAGAGAAGCGCACAAATCCTTCCCAGAGATACGAGAGTATTCCAAAGAACTTTGTAGTTTATGGCCTCCTGCATCTGAAGGCATTCATGAAAGAATTTTCAGGAATGGAAAAGTCAGGTTGCTACTCGTATTCGGAGATGCATCAACAGCTTTCTCCGAAGTACATGCTTCGGTTGATGCCTGGTTTCTAGACGGTTTTGCTCCCGCTAAAAACCCCGAAATGTGGACAGATGATCTTTTCAACCAAATTGATAGGCTATCTCATAGCCGTACAAGTTTCGCGACCTTTACCGCCGCAGGATTTGTAAAACGGGCTTTAGCTGCCAAAGGATTTAACGTCAAAAAAACACCCGGATATGGACGTAAGCGCGAACGGCTTGTTGGTTTAAGAAGCGAAGAATATGTAACATCTAGTCCGTGCAAACGTGAAACTAGAAACCCTGAATGGGCCTCAATACCAACGCCAAACATCACAACTTCTACCATTGTTATTGGCGCTGGGATTGCCGGGTCCTGCATTGCTCGGGAACTAAACTCCATTGGTCACAATGTTACTTTAGTTTCAAGTAACGAACCCGCAGGATCTGATGTCCCTGCAGCAATACTGTCGCCGGGCTTTCAGAGAAGCGATCAACCTGCTGCGAGGTTTGCGACTGCATGCTTCATACATGCATGTGGTTTTCCATACTATAATAACGCATGGGCCGGTGAACGAGGCGTGCGGCTAAGCACAACAGAAGAAGCCGAAAAGGCTCGCCTACAGCAGATCGCAGACAAGTTCTCTTGGGGAAGTGAATGGCTAATACCAGAGGATGACGGATACTTTCTTCCAAAATCCGGCAGTTTGCACCCTGCTACAGCGCTTCTGAAGCTCCAGAAAGGTATCAAGCATATCAAATCTGAAGTTAGCCAGGTTAAATATGTAAATAACCAGTGGCACGTCACAGCAGACAATGAAGTTCTAACGGCTGATAACGTTGTTGTAGCCTGTGCTATGGAAAGCGATTTACTTCTGCCCGACAGCCTAGGCCTGGACCTAAGACCTAAACCCGGCCAAATAGAAGTGATCAACGCCGCCGCAAAAAACATGCCCCAAGGGAACCACGCATACGGTGGATATGTAACGGCTGCAATTGAAAACCCGTCGAGCAATCACTTCCGCACAATTGGTTCTACATTCGAAGTCCAACCTGAAAATGGCCGCGAATGGCCTCTGGCAACACAAGAAAACCGTATGGCGAACCTATCTACTCTAGAAGAGAACACGGGTAGCGCTCCATTACCACAGGAAATCATAGCATCATGGGCAGGTCTCCGTGCAACAACACCAGACTATATGCCTTATGTTGGCCCGGTCCCTGATTGGATCAAAGCAGCTGAGCAATTCAAGAAACTTGCGAAAGATAGAAAACTAAGAGGTTTAGGACCTATGCCCTACCAAAAAGGCCTGTACCTAATGACAGGCTTTGGCGCTAAAGGTTTTCAACAAGCACCTTTGTGTGCTTCCTATATCGCGGCACTGATTGACAACAGACCATTACCGATCGCAACAAGTTTAATACCCTACTTGCACCCGGCGCGGCATATGATTAAATCAATCGTACGCGGCACGTCACTATAACTACTAGAATCGAAGGACCGACATATGAAACCTGTTGAAATTGTTGAAGTTGGTGCTCGGGACGGCCTGCAAAATGAAAAAGTACTTTTTTCTACAGAACAAAAACTTGAACTTATCAACAAAGCAGTTGATGCCGGTATAAAGCGACTGGAAGTGGCCAGTTTTGTTCACCCTAAACTTGTACCTCAAATGGCTGATGCCGAGGCTATAGTTTCAGACTTGCCCGACAATAGAGCCATTGAATACATTGGGTTAGTTTTAAACAAACGTGGTTATATGAGAGCCTTAGCGACAAGGGACGGCAATAAACGAGGTGTTGACGAGGTTGGCTGTGTTACAACAGCTTCAGACACCTTTGGCCACAAAAACCAAGGGCAAAGCCGTACAGAATCAATTGAGGAAAGCCAAGCAATTATTAAACTCGCCAAGCGTGACGGGGTGGGTGCTCAGGTAACTATCTCAACAGCTTTTGGCTGCCCATTTGAAGGGGAAGTGTCCCAACAAACTGTCATAGACATGGCTAAAGCTCTGGCAGATTCAGAACCAAGAGAAATTGCAATTGCTGATACCATCGGTGTCGCTGTCCCAAGCCGAGTAGAGGATATATTCCATGCGTTAAGCGACGCTATTCCCCACATTCCTCTTCGTGCGCATTTTCATAACACCCGTAACACTGGCATTGCCAATGCCTGGGCGGCATACCAAGCGGGAGCAACTGTATTGGACAGTTCCGCCGCGGGTTTAGGTGGATGTCCATTTGCGCCTAGAGCCACAGGGAACATTGGCACAGAAGATCTCATATATCTTCTTGACCGTTCTAAAGTAGAAAGCGGCGTAGACCTGAACAGCATGATTGATTTGGCGCACTGGATTGAAAATATCCTTGGCCGCCCTGCCCCATCTATGGTGTCTCAAGCTGGTGGTTTTCCGACACCGACTACTTAAATAATCAAAAGTATCCACATAACTAGCAAAAAGAAATTGCTCAGTATAAACACTCGAAAACGCCATAGTACTTTGTTACGCGTTAAGTGAATAAAGGTGTGTAGAATTCTAGTCACCACATAGGCCCAAGCTGCACCTACCATCCATACTGTTTGTTTTTCGAAAACCACGGCTGCTAAACATACGGCAAAGAATAAGACAGGCATCTCAAATTGATTGTGAAAGCTGCGTTGAGCAGCTCTCACATAATCGGGCTCACCTGCCCCTGAAAATGTCTTGAAATATCTTACATCCGTCTCACCCTTAGCAATGGCACCAAGACGGCGATGCGCCAGTATCCCGAGTGTCGTGAAAATAACAAAGCCCTGTAAAACGAATGGATAGATAATTGAATCAAGCATTAGTCTTTTATCTCCGCGTATTTATGTGAAGCAACTTTAGACAAGGAAGCTAACGCCTTTTGAATACGTTCTTCCGATGGTTCCAGCCTTGCAGCTTTAACATAATCCATTTCAGCTGCTTCACTTTCCCCTAGAGCACGACGAACATGCCCTCTGTTATAATAGGCCTTCCATGATTTACGGTCGACACGTAAAGCACGGCTACAGGACTTTTCAGCACTGTTCAATTTACCGAGATGATAGTCAATAGCGCACAGATCGGTTAACGCTGTAACAAGTTGCACGTTTGACAAGCTAGAGCGCACAGCACGGCGCAGATATTTGGCACCATTTTGCAACTCGCCTTTAGCGATCGCCTTTGACGCTTGCGCCAAATTATAGTTTTGCTGAACATGAACCACCTGGGCCTCAGCCATTGGGGCCATGCTATTCAAGCCGATGAATATACTTAAAACTGCTGCTTTCCTTTTACCAAACATCTTTGGTCTCCTTGCAATCAATTATGTGGCTCCCTCGCCTCTGGATGCACATATGGGAAACTAAAAATGAATAGAAAATAGAAAATAAAGCATATATAGTATTCAAAAATGAATTGCCGTAAAGGAAAGACCATGTTGAGCTGGGATGATCTGAAGTATTTTCTTGTGATGGCAGAGGAAGGTAGCTTATCTGCCGCATCAAAAAAGTTGGTAGTGAGCCAACCAACCCTATCCCGTCACCTCACAGCTCTAGAAGAAAATGTTGGCGCCGAGTTATTTTCTCGCACAAGGTCAGGGTTAGAACTCACTTCACTCGGTGAACGCATGCTTAGTCACGCAAAGGACATGCAGGATGAGGTTCATGCAGTAGAGCGCCTGATAACAGGGCACGACACCAGTTTGGAAGGCACTGTCGTAATTTCTACGATTGAATCGATTGGTGCCGAATGGCTCGTGAAGCACACCCGCCCCTTTCATGATACTTATCCTGGTATTACAGTAGACTTCAAATTAACGCACACCTCATCAGACCTTCTAAGGAGAGAGGCCGATATTGCCCTCAGGCTTTTTAGGCCTGTACAAAACGACCTAGTTGCCAAAAAAACTGTCACAATGAACTACGGATATTATGCTAGTCGTGACTATATTGAACGTAACGGCAAGCCGGAACGCCTGAGTGACCTAAAAGACTTCCATCAGGTGTTACCCCATGATGACATTCTAGCTATGTTGCCGCGAGCATCTCAACGTCCTTGGAAAACACGAGCAAATGTTACATTCCGCTCTAATAGTTTCTTGGCGTTATCAACAGCAGTAAGAGAAGGGTACGGTGTAGGTGCGTATCCATGTTTAATGGCTGCACATGATGACAACCTTGTACGGTTAATGGATGATTTGATCATTTTCAGTACGGATATTTGGCTTGTAAGCCATGCTGAACTGCGGAGGAGTGCTCGTATCAGAGCAATGTATGACTATTTAGGTGACTTACTTCATACACATGCGAGGGACTTTTCTGGGGCTTATTGATCTTCAGAAAGTTCGCCAAAAACATGGACGGCGTATACCTCGTTACCGCTTCCTCGGTACTCTAGGTGCTCAAAGCAACCTTTAGCCATCATAATACCACGACCATGCTTCTTCGCGTGGCCGTCACTTGCTTCTACGTATGGTTCGTAATCAAAGCCGTCACCACCATCTCGAATGGTAAAACAGAGCCTATTGGGTTCGCGAAGAAAATCTACCGTAACGAAACGATCTTCGTACTTTGGCATCATACGTCGTTTTAGAATTTCTTCAGCCAGAAGACCATCCTCAATTAGCGCTCCCTTTTCATCATGCCCAATTCCCAAACAACCATGCTCCACACCATTTATGAGTAACTCAGTTAAGCCAACAGCTATGGGCATGGGATTGGGGCATGTCATGGATAACATTGTAGCAAGATTTTGGGCCTCTCTACGTGTCTTAAATTTGAAAACACCGCTAACAATCTGCCCAATGGCTGAAGAACGCCTTAACAGTTCCACCTTAAGCTGGGAAATACGTGTAAACTCACGAATTTCTAAAGAAAGTACAAGTTGAAGGGACTTCGTCCCTAAACCAATATCCACAACTTTGGCGGCTCCTTGCCTTAGGAGGCCAGCTTCTTCTTCCTCACTGATATTCTGCGTGACAGCTACGATGGGGCCGCTAGCGTCCCTAAACCCAATATCAATGGCCTCAAAGCAGGTTCTGAAGTCTACACCAGGGGCAGTTAAATCAATAACACAGACGCGCAACAACTCAGCCGCCTGTAAACTATAATCAGCAAGAACAGTGACCTTATCAATCGTATCGGTTTGAAATTCCTCACAGGCGAGATCGGAACTGATCGAAGCGAGCTTTCCACCTTCAGCACTATAGAGAAGAGCAAGTGGTAAACGAGTATTCAAACCTGTATCTACCATAGGCCTTACCTTACTCCTCTATGCACTGTTACCGCAGTAAGGTCATCTGGCAATGCCTCCGGTTGACTATCGAAGAAACGCCAAAGTAACTTAGAAACCAGATTAGCCCGATCGCCTTTCTTGTTCACCTCATCAACCCACTCAACCAACCCTTCTTCTCCTAAAAAGGATCCGTCAGGTTGCACTGCCTCCACAAGCACATCTGAATAACAGAACAGACTTTCGTCTTCACCGAGCATGTCTGTATGATTTTCATAATCAGGTTTCTTAATCACGCCCACGGGGACCCCAACGCTGTCGAGCAGACGTACACCTGATTTACCTACCACCATCGGGCGTGGTGCTCCTGCACCTGCGTATACAAGCTCACCAGTTTTATAATTTAAGGTGTAATAAAACATGGTCGCAAACTGGCCTAACGGGAAGTGCGGCGCTAAAACCCTGTTCAGGTCGGTCAAAAATAATGCTGGATCTTCAAGTGAACCCGTAAAACGGCCCATAACCGCATGAACACGAAAAGTATTGAGGGCTGCGCTTACACCGTGCCCTGATATATCCAAAACATATACACCAATTCTGTCCCCAGGAAGGTCCCAACACCCCCAAAGATCACCACCTAGCTCAAAAGAAGCTTGATAATAATGCTCAATTTTCAGGTCCGTAGTTTCTTCGAGTTCATTTATACTCCCGCCTTCTGGAAGTAGAGATTCCTGCATTTCCCTTGCAAGAACCAACTCGCTCTTCATGCGCTCACGGAAATCCGTTAAACTGTGAATCAGGAACTTGTTTTCAAGGTGCATTTGTACCCGCGCCAACAACTCAGGTTGGTTAATAGGTTTTGATACAAAATCTGTAGCCCCTGCCCTAAATACCTCCACGCGCTCTTCTGGTGTCTCCGACGCTGATTGTACCAATATAGGCAATCCTGC
>JBFOLV010000441.1:0-5044 GCA_040830325.1 Kordiimonas sp.
ACATTATGCCTTGAGGGTGCCAAGTACGGTATCCACGTTAATAGCTTAGCGCCCATGGCCGCTACTAGGATGACTGAGGGGTTGCTACCAGATATGGCATTAAAGCTCTCTACGCCGGAGTCTGTAACGGCAGGTTTACTTACACTTTGTGATAAGGGGGCACCAAACCGAACAATTCTTTGCGCTGGTTCAGGCGGTTATGCAAAAGCTGTAATCTATGAGACTGAAGGGATTTATCTCAGTCCTGACGAGCAGACACCTGAAAACGTTCGGGCTGCAATGGAAGACATCAGTAACCCGGAGGGGCAAGCCGAGTTGACACAAGGGTTCGCTCAGTCAGAAAAATTTGTTCGGAAGGCTGCAGCTTTCCTTAGTGGGCAAAATGGATAAGGAGACGCATTATGCGTGAGGCAGTAATAGTATCAACAGCTAGAACCCCCATTGGCCGAGCTTATAGAGGTGCGTTTAACGCTACACTTGCACCTACACTTGGGGGGCATGCTATTCAGCATGCTGTTGACCGTTCTGGTATAGAAGGCGCTGAAGTTGATGATGTAATCATGGGCTGTGCGCTAACGCAAGGTACAGGCGGGGCTAATATTGGGCGTCTGGCTGCTTTGCGTGGCGGTTTACCCGTAACTGTCTCTGGTATGACTATGGACCGGCAATGTGCTTCTGGCATGATGGCGATCGCAACGGCTGCCAAACAGATCATCACTGATGGTATGGATGTAACCGTTGGCGCAGGTATTGATAGTATTTCGATGGTGCAAAACGAACATATGAACACGCATTATGCGGTTGATCCATCTCTTGTTGCCATGCATGAAAACGCTTATATGCCTATGCTGCAAACAGCAGAAGTGGTCGCAAGCCGGTATGGCATTAGCCGTGAGGCCATGGACGAGTATGGCCTGCAATCTCAGCAACGTACGGCTGCGGCACAGAAAACAGGCAAGTTTGACGACGAAATTGTACCGCTTGCCTCCAAAATGGGGGTGATGGATAAAGAAACGAAGAAAATTTCTTTTCAGGACGTTTGTCTTGAGAAAGATGAAGGTAATCGCCCGGAAACCTCATTGGAGGGGCTTTCTGGTCTTCGTACAGTTGTCGATGGAGGCACAATCACAGCCGGTAACGCTAGTCAGCTTTCTGATGGAGCATCAGCATCAGTTTTGATGGAAGCAAAGGTAGCTGAGAAGCGAGGCCTCAACCCTCTTGGTATATATCGAGGTATGGCCGTAGCTGGTTTGGAGCCAGATGAAATGGGGATCGGGCCCGTTTATGCTATCCCAAAACTTCTTGAACAAAATGGATTAAAGATGGATGACATTGGTTTGTGGGAGCTTAATGAGGCTTTTGCAGTGCAGGTTATCCATTGCCGTGATGAACTTGGTATTCCTGATGAATTGCTCAATGTAAATGGGGGGGCGATCTCTATTGGTCACCCGTATGGCATGTCCGGTGCGCGCATGGTTGGGCATGCTCTCATTGAAGGCAAACGTCGTGGTGCAAAATATGTTGTTTGTACTATGTGTGTTGGTGGCGGTATGGGTGCTGCAGGACTATTTGAAGTAGCCTAACCAATTAGGATGTTGGTAGGTGTTTTGCCTGCCTTTTTCTCAATATTGAGGATATGTAATGAAAGCTGTTTTGTGCCAAGAGCTTGGCCTTGCTGATAAACTTGTTGTTGCAGACATTGAAGCCCCAAAACCTGGTAAGGGAGAGGTGCTTCTTGATGTAAAAGCGGCAGGTCTGAACTTTCCTGATGTACTAATGATACATGGGTTGTATCAGTTTAGGCCAGATCTTCCGGTCGTGCCAGGCGGCGAAGCTGCGGGCGTTGTTACTGAGCTCGGAGAAGGTGTAACGAATGTTGCCGTGGGTGACCGGGTAATATTTACTAATCAAGTAGGTGGCTTTGCAGAACAAGCGGTTGCTCAGGCAGACATTCTTGTAAAGATACCAGATAGCATGCCTTTTGAAGTTGCTGCTGGTTTTACTATTACATACGCGACTAGTTATCATGCGTTTAAGCAACGGGCGCAGTTAAAAGCCGATGAAACAGTTTTAGTGCTTGGTGCTGCTGGTGGTGTTGGTCTAGCTGCTGTTGAGCTAGCTAAAGCAGCAGGTGCTACAGTGATAGCAGCAGCTAGTAGCGATGAAAAATTAGAAGTTTGTAAAGAGGCTGGCGCTGATGCGGTCATCAATTATTCTACGGGAGATCTACGTGGCTTGATCAAGGAGGCATCGGGCGGCAGAGGTGTGGATGTTGTTTATGACCCTGTGGGCAGTGAGTATACTGAAGCTGCGCTTCGAAGTTTGAAGCCGGGAGGGCGGCTTCTTGTGGTTGGTTTTGCTGCTGGGGATATCCCAAAAATACCATTAAATCTTTGTCTTCTTAAGCAATGTTCAATTGTTGGTGTTTTCTGGGGCGGCTTTGCTAGAGGTAATCCGTCTGCGCAGTTTCAAAATATGCGAGAGCTTTTCGACCTTTATGAGCAAGGCGCTATCAAACCTCGTGTAGATGACTTGTTTTCACTAGAACAGATCGAGGATGCATTTTCTTGCCTGACTGAACGCCGGGCAAAAGGTAAGGTGATTTTAAAACCATAATCGTAAAAATAAATTTCTAGACTCTTTAGTCTTGAAATTTATTTCAAGAGAGATATTTCCTTTCAGGGGAGATTATTGGATCAATGAACGCCTTAAGGCTAATAGCAGGTAAGACGGCACGAAAACGTATTGAAAGTGAAGGGTTAACTCCTGAGCTTGTGCGAATGATTGTTGGCGCCTCTGGTGGGCCAAAATGGTTGGTTTTGCTGGGCCTTGATAAATTTATTTTTGGTGACTGGTTAAAAAATAGCAATCATCAAATAGACTTGGTTGGGTCATCCATAGGTGCTTGGCGTATGGCAAATGCCGCACATCCTGAAGCAGACCGTATCATTAGCAAGTTTGTCGAACTCTATTTTCAGTTTAAGAGTGAATATGGCAAGGACCCGGAAACTTTAACTCGTAGATCCTATGAGTTCTTGGAAGCGTTATTTTCTAAAGAAGATTTGGAAATGCTTCTAAGTAATGCAAAACGAAATCTAAATGTTGTAACTGTGCGTACTAAAACTATGCAAAGCCAGCCATCCAAACTGAAAGAAGGTGCCGCTATCCTCGCGTCATTTGGTGCAAATAGTATAAGTAGAGAGCATCTCGCACGGTTTTATGAACGTGTGGTTTTTTATTCTGGGGAGAGTGTTGTGTGCCCCAGCGCTTGGCCTGATTTCTCTCGAACGGATGTAAGGTTACAGGCAGAAACATTTGCTGATGTACTAATGGCTAGTGGTTCGATACCGTTTGTTGCAAACCCTATAGTGGATATTGCTGGGGCCCCTCCGGGTGTTTACCGAGACGGTGGTGTGATAGATTATCATTTTGATATTCCTTGGCAATTAAGCGAAGGGATCGTTTTGTATCCTCATTTTTACGGCCATATTGTGCCGGGATGGTTCGATAAAAATAAAGCGAGCCGTTGGGCCAAAGGAAAGACTTGGGATCAAATGTTGATGCTGGCCCCAAGTGACGAATTTGTTGCGAGCCTTCCTGGGGGGAGGATACCTGATCGTAACAATTTTGCTGATATGACGGATAAAGAACGTTTTAAATATTGGAATATAGTGATCGGTGAGAGTGAAAAGCTTGCTGAGGAGTTTTCAGAGTGCCTTAAAGAGCCTGCACAGTTGATGCAACGGTTGGAAACTGCGCCTGAATAAAAACGCTGAGAATGCGAAGTGGGAGATAGATGTGAGTGGTGCTTTTGAGAATAAAGTAAGGTTTGAGGATGAAGATATGCTGGCTCAGCATATGGGAGAGTTTGTAAACCTTTGTGTGGCCAAACACGGTGATAAGCCCTCATTCAGTTGTGTATTACCGACCGGGCATACACAAACGCTGACATTTAATGATATTGGTCGTTATTCAGATGCGGTTGCAGCTTATTTAAGGGAAGAATTGGGGCTGGTTCCCGGAGATGTTGTTGCAGTCCAATCACCAAATGCACTTGCTTATCCTGTTCTTGCTTTTGGAATTCTAAAAGCAGGCCTTCGTATTACCAATGTTAATCCACTTTACACGCCGGATGAAACCAATCACCAACTTAAGGACAGTGGCGCTAAGGTTTGGTTTGTAATTGATGTATTTGGCGACCGGATAGCTGAGTCTACTGCTGGTAGTAAAGTGGGTCGTGTTTACAAAATCTCCCTTGTTGATTTTTACCCTGCGATACAGCGACATCTCCTCGGCTTTGCTATGCGCTACCTAAAAAAAATTGTACCTGCTTTTGAAGGTGAAGCAGCTGGAACAATGCAGAGTGTTATCAAAATTGGCGAAAAACATCTGGCTGCTGGCGCGGATTTGGCTAGTTATACAAAAGATACGAAGTCTACTGATGTAGCTATTTATCAGTATACAGGCGGTACGACAGGTAGGAGTAAAGGCGCAGAACTGACGCACGGCAACGTGGTGGGTAATATATCCCAGAACGCTAAACGCGGTGACATAGGGTCGTTTCAAGATGATACCATGTTGCTGATTTTACCTTTATACCACGTGTTTGCGCTGGCAGTTGGTGCAATAAACAGCATGCATCATGGCGCACATGTTGTTTTAACGCCAGCGCCTCGCCCGTTATCCAACTTGAAACCCGCTTTTGAGGCATTCGATATTACGGTAATGCCGGGCGTAAATACGCTGTATCAGGGGTTGATGAACGAAAAGTGGTTCGTAGAAAACCCTGTAAAAACATTCCGAATTTGCATGTCGGGTGCTGCACCTCTACAGCCGGCGACAGCTAAAGCATGGGAAGATTTGACTGGTAATCGAATTCTTGAAGGGTACGGCCTTACAGAAAGTACCTGTGTTGTCTCCTCGATGCCGATGGATAAACCCATCAGGCCAGGGTCGTGTGGTGTTCCAATTCCGGGTACAGATGTTCGTATTGTTGGTCATAATGGTGGTGATTTAGAAGTTGGCCAAGAGGGGGAGCTTTGGG
>JBFOLV010000442.1:0-2155 GCA_040830325.1 Kordiimonas sp.
CAACACTGCCATTAGTACCTCACACAAGCCCGCAAACAGCCAGATACAAAAACAAACACGTAACCCTTTGACACAGCTTGCATATTAGACATACTCCGCACGCATGAACTGAACATTAACAAACTCTAAACGCCTAAAAACAAAAGAATTGAACGGTTTTTTTACATTTGATAGTACGGTCATGGTTAATTGACGACACGAAGCCATATTGACCTCCACACGGTTTGCCCGGAGCTAAAAAAAACATGTCCAACACGCCTGGGAAAAACCGACCATCCTTTCTTTTTCTTCAAGGTCTAGCATCACCCTTTATGTGCACCCTAGCTAATAAGCTTGCAGCAGAAGGCGCTCGTGTTCACCGCGTAAACTATTGCGGCGGTGACTGGTGGTTTAGCAAAGGCGCTACAAAGGGTATTCGCCAAACCAATTTCCTTGGCAAGCACGGGGAACTGGCTGCAACTTACCAGAAACTCTTCGATAAGCATGCTGTCACTACCATAATTTTGTTTGGTGATTGCCGACCAATCCATAAAATAGCGATTGAAACAGCCCAAGCGAACGACATTGAAATTGTGGTCTTTGAAGAGGGCTACACTCGGCCTAATTGGATCACCTGCGAGTATGGCGGCACTAATGATCGCTCAAATCTTCCCCGTACAGCAACGGCAATCCGTAAGCGCGCTGAGGAAATTGACTTTACAGAACAACCCCAAACAATACTTCCAAACCCAATGCCGCCTAGGGTAAAAATGGACCTTCAATTTCATGCATCGAATATCGGTAGCTTCTGGTACTTCCATAATTATCAAACCCACAGGCCAGAAAAGGTCTCAGCTGAACTAAAGGGCTGGATATCCCGATTTTGGCGAAAACGGAAATTCGGCACAGAAAATGATGCCCTTGTTAAACTCTATGAGACAACAGATGAACGCTATTTCCTAGTTCCACTCCAATTGACGAGTGACTTTCAAATCAGAGAGCACTCTGATTATGACGGCGTACCAGATTTTATTGGTGAAGTAATCGCATCGTTCGCTAAAAATGCTAGTTCCAAAGACAGATTGTTGATTAAAAGCCACCCACTCGACAACGGCATGATAGATTACCGCTCACTCATTGGAACAAGTACCGTGGTTCATGGTATTAGTGATCGCGTCGCTTATATCGAAGGTGGAGATCTGGATATTCTGCTTTCAAAAGCAGAAGGCGTTGTCCTTATCAATAGCACCGTTGGCTATGCAGCCCTCAAAGCCGGTAAGCCAATGAAAGTGATGGGCAGAGCTTTATACGATATTGAGGGGCTGACCCACCAAGAACCGATCGATACATTTTGGAAAAAACCATCAACTCCTGACCCAAAACTGACTGAAGACTTTTTAAAAGTTGTGCGCCATGACAGCCAGATTTATGGTGACTTTTTCACGGATGTTGGTATGGAACTGGCAACTGACGAAGCCTCAAAACGATTGATGGTAGCCTACACTTAGGTGCTGCCTCCTTGGTAGAAAGCGAATTAAGTACGTGCTCATAGCCTCCATCACCGGCATATTGCTCCTGCCTTTTATGGCTGAATGGTTTGCTGCCAAGATGCCTGCTTCAATTTCAGGAACGGTACAACGATCATATGCTTTTTATTTGCTTACGCCTTTAATGGGTGTCGTCGTCTATTGTGGTTTTGCCGCAATCACTGGCAGGCCGTTCATGGCACTGGCAGGCTCGCTTTTATTTTTTGGTGGGCTAACAGCAGTCTCGAACACAAAATACAAGGTGCTTCGCGACCCATTCAACGCACACGACTTTGACAATTTACGCAATCTCTATATCTATCCAGAGTTCTACATTTCCTATGTAGGTTGGCCTGTTCTGGTGGGAATAATAGCACTATTTAGCGCAGGCATCGGCGCCAGCCTCTACGCAGAGCCTGCTTTTGCCTTCTACACTATGTTCCCTGACTATACAGGATGGGCCATCGTTTTTGTGACGTGGTTTTTGTTCCTGAACATCGTGCGCCGCTTGGTCACAATTTTCTTTAATGAAACCAGCGCTGAAAAATATGGGGTTTCACTAGACTTGCAAACTGATGTTGCGCGCTTCGGCCTATTCCCCACGGTGCTGTTATACAGGTTATTGCTGAAGGCAAAGATAGACAAAGCTG
>JBFOLV010000443.1:0-5571 GCA_040830325.1 Kordiimonas sp.
CGACGGCGACGATTTGCTTGTTGGTGACGAAAAAGCATCAACAAGCACATCGGGAGCTGACCAGATTTTCGGTGGCGCAGGTAATGACATCGCAATTTCTGGGGGCTTCAACGATAGAAACAATAATGGAAAATATGATGAGGGGGAAGCAATACTCACCGACACAGGTTCCAATATTGTGTTCATGGGCAGTGGCAATGATCTTGTTGTAGGTGCCACGGGAGCGGAGATTCTTGGCGGGGGCTCAGGTAGTGACAGCATAAACGGCAACGCTGGGAATGACACTCTTTATGGTGGCAAAGAGACTGACACATCCGAAAATGGCGCTGATAACCTTGATGGCGGAGCCGGCCACGATGAAATTTATGCAAATGATGGAGATGACAACCTAACCGGCAGTTCAGGTTATGACACACTTTTCGGTGGTAGCGGCAACGATTCCCTTAATGGTGGCGATGGTATAGACGAACTATATTCTGGTAAAGGTGATGATGTGCTGACAGGAGGGGAAAACTCAGATACTTTCTATTTCGCGGGAGCGCACGGTCAAGACATTATCTTGGACTTCACCCCTACGGAGGACATACTGTTTGTTGCCAATACAATTACTGACTTCCAGACTTTAGAAAGCATAAAATCCGCCGCCACGGCTACTACACAGAATAATAACTCTGGAATACTTCTAGATACAGGAGGTGGAAACAGTATTTTCCTTGCTGGAATTACCGTAAACGATTTCGAAAATGCTAACGTTAGCTTTTAGAATGATCATTCATTCAACATCGAATGGATTTAGGGTTGACAAATGCCCACCCGAAAACAACTCAACGAATTATGTCTTTAGCGTTTAACTGGCGTTGGTATATTTGCCTTTGCGGCTTTTTCCAAAGCGCTGAACATAGGTTGGAAAGCTGGTCTCTTAACATAAACCCCTGTCCCAGGTTCGGTTCTTAGCTCACCATCAGCATAGAGAAGGCGCCCACCACTAATTGTATGAGATGGTAAGCCTTTGACCTCCATTCCCTCAAAGATGTTATAATCAACTTTTTGGTGGTGCGTGTTCTTTGAAATCGTCTTAGTACCTTCTGGGTCCCAGACGACAATGTCCGCATCCGCACCTACCTGAATAGTGCCTTTTCGTGGGTGGATATTGAAAATTTTTGCAGTGTTAGCACTCGTTACAGCAACAAACTCTTCAGGTGTCATTCGCCCACTGTTCACGCCGTGTGTCCATAGAACAGCCATACGATCTTCAACACCTCCTGTACCATTAGGAATTAGTGTAAAGTCATCTTTGCCCGCAGCCTTTTGGTCGGCACAAAAACAACAATGGTCAGTGGCTGTTGTCTGAAGACTGCCTGATTGAAGTCCCTTCCAGAGCGCCTCTTGATGCTCTTTTGAGCGGAAAGGCGGCGACATCACATGCGCTGCTGCCACATCAAAGTCTGGATGACGGTAAACACTATCATCAATCATCAAATGTCCAGCCAGAACCTCACCAAACACACGCTGACCGTTTGCCCTTGCACGCGCGATTTCATCAAGAGCATCCTTCGTGGATACATGCACCAAATATAATGGTAGGCCGATCACCTCTGCTAACCGAATTGCCCTATTCGCAGCCTCTCCTTCTGCGGCGGGCGGACGTGAAAGCGGATGCGCCTCTGGCCCTGTCATTCCCATTTCCAGAAGTTTGCGCTGTAACTGATAGACCAATTCACCGTTTTCGGCATGTGCTGTAACAATTGCACCAAGCTCAAGAGCACGAGAGAAACTATTATAAAGCACCTCATCCTCTGCCATAATGGCATTCTTGTATGCCATGAAGTGCTTGAAACTATTAACGCCCTCTTCCCGTACGAGCGTACCCATGTCCTCTGCAACACTTTCATCCCACCAGGTAACGGCTACATGGAAGCTATAATTAGAACAGGCCTTCTCTGACCATTCACGCCACTGCCTGTAGGCGTCCATTAACCGCTGCTGCGGATTTGGTATAACAAAATCAATGATCATTGTTGTACCGCCGGCAAGACCCGCTGCAGTACCTGTATAAAAATCTTCAGACGCCACCGTACCCATGAACGGCAACTGCATATGGGTGTGTGGGTCAATACCGCCTGGCATTACATATTGCCCCGATGCATCAATGACTTCTGCATCAGATGGTACATCTAAATCTACACCCATTGCTTTAACGACGCCACCTTCGCAGTAAACGTCTGTTTTTTGGGATTGTTCAGCGGTTACGACAGTGCCGCCTCGAATGACGATTGACATAATAGTACCTCTTATTTCTTAGCCATCACCAGATACAAGCCACCTGCGAGCAACAAGCCTACAAACCATGCATAGCTGTATAATGTATCGAAAATCGGCGGTACGCTTTCAACTGCGCCCGCAGCATGCAAGAAGCCCGGTAAGTTGGGCAAAATTCCAATAACAAGCGCGGTTAAACCTGCTTTATTCCAGGTGCCATATTGCCCCGCGTGGTTAAACATCGCATCTGTATCAAGTTCACTCTTTCGAACGAGAAAATAGTCTACGATCAATATACCAGCGATTGGCCCTAATAGAGCCGAGTAGCCCACGAGCCAGACAAATAGATACCCACCAGCTGTTTCAAGTAGTTTCCAGGGGAATATCGCAATACCGATTGCAGCGGTGATATAGCCGCCCATCGTAAAGCTTATCTTCTTCGGGTTTAGATTTGAAAACCCGTACGCTGGCGCAACGGTATTCGCCGCCAAATTCGTTGTTAAAGTAGCAATAACAAGAGCTGCAAGCGCGACAACTACACCAAAGCCCCCCATGCGACCCGCAAGAGCAACCGGGTCCCATATGGCTTCGCCGTATATAGTTACCGTTGCAGATGTCACAGCAACACTAATAAAAGCAAACAATGCCATAGGAAGCGGCAGACCTAAAGCCTGACCAACCGCTTGATCCTTCTGGCTTTTTGCAAAGCGAGTAAAGTCTGGGATATTGAGCGCCATCGTCGCCCAAAACCCTACCATGGCGGTAAGGCTGGCAACAAACACACCCCAAAACTGACCCTCTCGTGCACCACCTTCCACAAACTGTGATGGTGTGGAAAGCATTTCGCCAAACCCACCAGCTTCCGTATACGCCCAAGCCAACAACGCCAACCCCATGGCAATAAGAAATGGCGCAGCATAAGTCTCCAACCAACGAATACTCTCCGTGCCATGCTTGATGAAATACAAGTGCATTGCCCAAAAGCCTAAAAAACAAAGGAACTGACCTGCATCAATACCAAGGAAAGGAAGCGCTGATCCTGTAATTGCATTGCCAGTTAAAGCATTCACAATCACATAGATCGCTGATCCGCCAACCCATGTATTGATACCAAACCAACCACATGCAACCAAGCCGCGGGCGAGTGCTGGAATACGCGCACCTTTGGTGCCAAACGCAGATCTTAGGAGAACAGGAAATGGTACACCGTGTTTAGCGCCAGCATGACCAATAAGAAGCATTGGGATAAGGACAATGGCGTTACCAAGAAGCACGGTAACCACAGCTTGCCACCAGTTCATACCTTCAGAGACAAGCCCTCCTGCGAGCATATAGGTAGGCACACACACGACCATTGCCACCCAAAGGGCAGCATATGATTTCCAATCCCACGTGCGGGTCTCATGCGTTGCAGGCGCTAAATCGGCATTCCACAAATCATCAGCATTTCGCCCTTTTCCTGCACTTCCCATAGTCCCCCTCCATTATCGTTCATACGAGAAACGCGCCTCCTCCCCAGAAAGCGCGTTTTCATTCTATTCTCCGTCGGTTAACCGAGTGTAAGTGCTAGGCCTGCGATCTCGGAAAAATTGCCAGTTATTCCTAACCTCTTGAACCATACTCATGTCCATATCATGGATAATCAGCTCATCCTTATCTCGGCTTGCTTCTTTTTCAATCTGCCCTCGCGGATTCACGAAATAGGTTTGTCCGTAAAATTCCCCGATATCCCAAGGTTGTTCACGCCCAACACGGTTAATTGCTCCGATCCAACACCCATTTGCGGCTGCGGACGCCGGCTGTTCAAGCTTCCATAAATATTCAGACAAACCAGCAACTGTTGCTGATGGGTTAACGATATACTCCGCGCCATTAAGTGCTAGAGCGCGCCATCCTTCAGGGAAATGGCGGTCATAACAAATATAGACACCTAGTTTGCAATACTGCGTTTCAAATACCGGCCAGTCAGACTTACCCGGCTTGAAGAAGAACTTCTCCCAAAAGCCCGCCACTTGCGGAATATGGGTTTTACGGTATTTACCAAGGTAACTACCATCCGCATCAATAACAGCAGCAGTGTTGTAATACACGCCAGTTACGTCATCACGCTCATAAATTGGCACAACAATAACCATTTTATACTTCTTTGCGTATTCCTGCATCAAAACAGTTGTCGGGCCACTCGGGATGCTTTCAGCGCTTTCATACCATTTGGTGTCTTGGCTTGGACAGAAGTAAGGCTGCGTGAACACTTCTTGGAAACACAGTACCTGAACGCCTTTCTCTCCCGCTTCCTCAATCAAGGGAATATGAGCTTCAATCATGGCCTTACGTATTGTTTCAGGGTCATTGTCCGTTGATGACTTCAGTGCCATCTGGATAAGGCCACCACGTAATGTTGAATTGGTATTGATTGTCATAAAATCCCCCTATCCCAAACTTGGAAAAGTAAATTCAGCACCAGCGCGAATGCCCGTTGGCCACCGCGAAGTCACTGTTTTGAGTTTTGTATAAAAGTGAACAGCCTCAGGTCCGTATATGCCGTGTGCTCCAAATATTGAGCGCTTCCAACCGCCAAAGCTATGGTATGCGACAGGCACAGGTATCGGCACATTTACACCCACCATCCCAACCTGAATTTTCGAGGTAAAATCACGAGCAGCATCGCCGTCTCTCGTAAAGATCGCGGTACCATTTCCATATTCATGCTCGTTTATAAGGGTGACAGCTTCATCATAAGACTTAGCTCGAAGCACAGATAGCACTGGTCCAAAAATCTCTTCTTTGTAAACGGTCATTTCGGGTGTGACATGATCTAGGAGCGTACCACCAACCCAAAAGCCATTTTCATAACCCTGAAGCTTGTGGCCCCGTCCATCAACCACAACCTGCGCACCTTCTTTTTCGCCTTGGCTGATCATTCCTTCAATGCGCGCCTTAGCATCAGCTGTAATTACTGGTCCCATTTCTGCATCTGGATCATCATGTGGGCCAATTTTCATGGCCTGCACCATCGGGGACAACTTAGCAACAAGCTTGTCAGCAGTTTCTTCACCAACAGGCACCGCCATACTTATGGCCATACAGCGCTCACCAGCACTTCCAAAGCCTGCCCCCATCAACGCATCTGCTACTTGATCAATATCCGCATCAGGAAGAATCACCATGTGGTTTTTCGCACCGCCTAAAGCTTGCACGCGTTTTCCTGATGCACATCCGCGAGTATAAACATATTCAGCAATAGGGGTTGATCCTACAAAACTAACGGCTTGCACATCTCTATGGTCCAGAAGCGCATCCACAGCATCTTTA
>JBFOLV010000444.1:0-3552 GCA_040830325.1 Kordiimonas sp.
ATACACAATCTGAAAAACCAAGTTGGCCCACCACTTCACGCGCAACATACCAGCCTAGTTCGTCGATAGTTTCGATCTGAGTGATGGCGATGGAGAACTTGTTTAAGATTTGAAGGCGGCTTTGATGCCCTTCGTTGGTTTTCTCAAGCTCTTGATAAGAATGAAAAAGCTCAAGACTCTTTTCTTCTAGAAGCTGTTCAGCCTCTTTCCGAGCGCGTTTCTCCCGCTCAAGCTTTCGCAGAATAATGTTTGTTTGATCCTGCGCCACTTATGGCTTCTCCAAAATAAATTCGGTTTGACCATCAATTATGGCTTCTGAAACAATGCGATGTGGGTCATTAAAGTATTCTAAGCATGCTTCGGTCAAGCCTCGAGCTACACTTGCCAATGGACGGTGTGACTTATAGGTCAGTTTATAGGATTGTGATGTAACTTCCACCAAGTGGACATCTGGTGGATTAGCGTCAGGGTAAAGCTTTTTGACCTCTTCATGGATATGAAGACCAACTTGCTGCAGAAAATTGACACCGCTTGATATGCCTTCAAAATAGTTTGGAAATAACTCCGAGAACCTGATGAGTAGCACTTGCCCAAATTGGCGGGCTAGATCATTGGGGTCTTTGTTTAAATGTGCGCAAAGTGCCACATGGATTTTTGCGAATTCAGAAAAACTATAGTTTCCAACTGCAGTATAAGAGCCCTGTATCCGACCCTCCAAGGAGGTCAGGATATTTTCCACTATCTCATCAGATGTAATGGTGACTGCAAAATCCAAATACTCTGTAAACAATATACCTCTCATAACAGCCATCCTTTGCAAATTTGGAAATCCATGCATTTTAGGATTACCAATTTGCAACGCCTATGCCAGCCAGTTTTAGGCTGTAAGAGGTACATAGGCATCGGTGTTTGGTTGAATCTTCGCATAATGCAAAAGCATAATGCGAAATTCTTTGCAAATTGCTAAGGGGCTATTTCTACTCATGAAGCTGATATTGAGTTCATAGCCCTGTGGCAGCAAACTCCCACCATAAGCAGAAAACATACAAGTATTACTGTATGGTACTGAACTTATCTCAAGCTTACATTTCCTTACACAATACTATAGAAGAATATGGCTGGATGCGTCGTACATACATTGAAGCCCCTGTGAACAGGATAGTAGATGGTGGAGAGTATTTATGACCTTGGCAACAGCATTTCCAAAATTCATTTCTGTATTTGGCGTAGCGATCCGTGGATCAGCTGCAACGTCAGATGCAGCAATGCAGCACGCCGCAAAAATCATGGCTCAGTATCTTGATAACAATGAGGACGGCATCGTTGATAATCAAGCTGTGCTGGATAAAATGCTTTCTAATAAGGCCACAATGGTCATTTCGAGCACTCCAGAAGAATCTGAAAAACTGCTAGGCCAAGTTGGGAATGAATTAAATCCCCTGGGTACTCAGGATCTGTATGAATCAGAAATGAATCTGGCAGGGAATGGTGTTGGCGGTAAATTCGATGCATCCCTTGAAGAAGTATTGCACCTTGTAACTCATGCTGGGTACCAATTGGTCTATCCTGAGGTGTTTGGTGAAAAAGCCGGGTCAGCTATAGCAAATGCTATGGACACAGCGAGAGGTGGTCATTTTCAAACGCCACCAGCCCAGTACCCCGCTGGGGCTTGGTATACTTATGATGATCAGACAGCCGATTATGGCACTATGATTACTGAATATACCTACTGGGGATTGACCTCACTTCTCGGAGGTCAGAGTTTTAGTGGCAGACTTGATGCAATTCAAAACGAATGGCGTCCAAATACGGCTGACAAATTGAAAGCGACGGATCCCGCCCTTCATAAACTGCTCACCGACGGTCAATATAAATTACCAACAGTTTTGCCCGATACAGAATATAAGGCGCAGACGTTCACTGTAGGAGATGGAAGTACAGCAGTTGCCAGTACTGACGGCAATGACAAAATCGATGGTACCGCCGGGGATGATAATCTCATGGGGGGCAATGGTAATGATACAATTAAAGGCGGTGCAGGAAGCGATACAATCGACGCTGGAAATGGCAATGATGTGGTTTGGGCAGGGGCCGGCGACGCAGGTGACGACAGTATAGAAGGTGGTTCAGGGAACGATGTTTTAGGTGCAGGTGCTGGCAACGATACCATCACGGGCGGTACAGGAAGCGATAAAATATACGCAAGTTCCGGTAATGATAGCGCGGTGGGTGGTGCAGACTCAGATATTGTCTGGGGTGGTTCAGGTGCTGATACGCTAAGTGGTGACGGCGAAGCGGATACTTTAGGTGGTGGCGCCGGGGATGATAGCCTCTCAGGTGGTGACGGTGACGATGTTATTTTTGCCAGTGTTGGTGATGATGCACTTGATGGTGGTACCGGTAACGACACGATGTGGGGCGGGGCCGGAAATGATACCTTCTCCGGTGGTGCAGGTAAGGATGTATTTGCGTTTGCAACCGGCCACGATGACGATGTTATTACAGATTTTGTTGTTGGAGAAGACACGCTTAACCTCGCAAATACGACTACGGACTTTGATTCTATTACAGATGTCTCGAATGCGGCGACGGCCCAAAGTGGTGGCATCATGATTGATCTGGGTGATGGGGATAGCCTGCTGCTTTCGGGTCTTAGTCTTGCCGACCTTGCCAATATAACAGTTGAGTTTTGATTCATTCGATGTCGCCACTTTCTGTGGCTGACCGCCTGATTTGACGTGCAACTCAGTTGGCAGTGAATGTCTCTTACATATCCTTACAAACTCTGACCAGTCGTTACACGGCGTTTTAGCCATTTGAGGCATAACAAATTTGGGTGCCTGATTATTATAGAAGGAAATCAATATGGTAGATGCCGTTTCAGGAAGTTCATCACTCTTTCAGGCGAAGTTTTCACGTACCTCAGAAAGCGGTGAAGATGCACAGCTGGCTAAAAAACATATTAGTTTTGGCCCAGCTTTCAATGTTGAGTTATCGGATGAGGCTAAAGAACATTTGGCGGACCACAAGGATATTTTTGCAGGTCTATCTGCGGAGCAATCAAAAAAACTATACGGGGCGTTAGGGAAGATAGATGAACTCTTTCAAACTGTGGGAGATAGAGAGCCAAGTGAAGAAGAAGAGAAGAAATTAGCCGCACTCGAAGAAGAGGTTGTAAATATTATCGGGGAAGAGAAAGCGAACAAACTGTTTGAGGGCGATCAAGATGAGGGTGAAGATTTATTCGCAAACCTTTCTGAAACGGACAGTCAGGCACTTGAAAGCATTTTAGACAGTATTGGTAAAATATTCGACCAGGTGGGTGACAGGTCACTTGATGCTGAACACAAAAAGCGTTTGGAGACATTAGCTGAAAGGGCAGATACGCTACTAGGCTCTGAGACTGCGAAGCTCTTTAGGGAAGAACTAAATGAAGCTATCTCGGAAAGAGACTAACATGTTGTTAATGTCAGTTTAGCTAAGGTGGAATAATTAGCCTAGAGGGCGACACAAGATGTGAGTTGAAATTGTTCCTTTTTGGGGAAGAAACTG
>JBFOLV010000445.1:0-3368 GCA_040830325.1 Kordiimonas sp.
TATATTTCTATTGATATATAAAACGAACGTTCTATTTATCAATAGAAAATACTAAATAAATTTTTAGCGGTGTGCCATGCATACTCTTGTTGCCTTTGGGATGGATGTGAGGGAAGGTACTGTTGTGAGGTGGTTGGTGCTTGAAGCTGACCTGAGCAGTATAATGATGGAGGCGGTTTTGTCTGAATGGTTGTCGGGAGAAAATGGTGGTGACAACGAGGAGGCCACCGAAAGCCTGATTGACTATAATGTTCTAGAAACGCTGAAGGAACTTACAGACGGCCAGCATATTGATATTGTTGAAAGCTATTTGGATTTTGCGCGTCAAGCAGTGAGTGACATAGTAAAAGCTGTTGAAAATAATGACAGCAAAGCGGTTAGTGATATTGCTCACGGATTGAAGGCAAGCAGCAAACAGCTGGGGGCCATGCAGCTTGGTGATCTCTCATCCGATTTGGAAGCGCGTGGGTTGAGCGGAGAGCTCGGTGACGTTGACCTGCTTATTCAAAAGTTCGCTGATATTGGGGTAGGCGTCATAGCTGAGTTCGAAGCCTATTTGCTTAAGCATCGAGCTGGTAGCTAGCTGTTCAGGTTGCTCTCTCATTTATCCCAGAATGTTTCTGACGTTGTTGATGAGGGTAGAGGGATTCTCCCTATCGTCGCTCGCCAATCTGAGGAGTGAACTATAGTAGATAGGCGAACGACGACGGGACACCTCTGTGAAGAGGTGCTTTTGACCTCCGTCGTGCCATCTGTAAGCACCAGTTACAGAGTAAGGGCGGCAAGTACGAAAGTCGCAAGAAGTACGGTTTGTGCAACCAGCGCCAAAACGGGGCTCAAACCGAGTGAAAAGAACTTCTGCAAGGATGTTTTCATACCTAGCGCTGCCACGGCCGTAATCAAGAACCAACGTGACGTATCTGCTAATATTTCTTCCACCCCTGATGGCAGTAAAGCCATGCTATGTATGGCGACACATACGATAAATCCGACAAGGAATAAAGGAACAATTGGAGGTTTAGTCGTGTTTTCGTCGTTTGCAGCAGCGCTTTTTCTAAAAATGAAGCCGATTGTCATGACTGCTGGTACCAAGCAAGCAACGCGTAATAGCTTTACGATTGCGGCGATTTCGCCTGTTTCCTGAGAAACCATGTAGCCCGCACCGATAACCTGTGCGACATCATGGATGGTGGCTCCTAGGAAGATGCCGGCGGTTATATTGTCTAAACCAAGTGTCTCTATGACGACAGGATAGATCACCATCACTATAGTGCTTAACGCCGTAACGCCAACAACAGTTATTAATGTATTGTTTTCTAGGCTTTTCTTGTTGCCATTGTCGGACGGTAGCACCGATGAAATAGCAAGTGCAGCTGATGCGCCGCAAATGGCAACAGCGCCCGCTGTGAGAAAGCTCAAACTGCGATCCAGTTTGAGCATGCGCCCGATAGCTACGCCGCCTGATATTGTCAGGACTACACCTGCGATGACGAGAATAATGGTGGAGAATCCAAGGGATGCAACTTCCATCCAGGTAATTTGAAGGCCGAGTAAAGCAACGCCGATGCGTAATATGCTCGTGCTTGCCAGGCAAATACCAGGCATGCATTTTTCATCAGCGCTAAGGAAGTTTAGCGAAATTCCAAACAGCAGGGCGTAAAGCATAACCGGCCCGCCAAGGCGAGAAGATATATAATGAGCAGCGGCGGCGATGATAAAAGCAATCATGGCCCCGGGTAAATTGTTACGAACAGTATCAGCTATGGATTTACTCGAAACACGGTTGCTGGGTGCTGTCATTAGGAGGCTCGGTGTCCTGATTCAGTGTTGATGCCTTTACGAAGGCTAGTCTGATGTGCGCGATTTTGCACCATAATATCATATAGATTGCTTATGGCTTTACTTCCAGTTTTCTCGCACAGACAAGGTACCAAAGCATGAACTAAGCATGCACCCGCAGCATGCATAAGCTTGAAGCTAAAGCGACCTGCTTGAAAAAGATGTTCCACGTAAGATTCGCCAACAGAACGTGGGTGGTCGAGGAAAACTTTCTTAAGCATAAAGAGTACTTTCTAGGTCACGATTGCATTTATGGGTTCTGAAGAAATTATAGCGCGGGGCTGTTAAAAATAGTTCTCAATGTTTGAAGTATTTTTATGTATAATTGGGAATATTTTTTGATTTGGAGTATTTTTGTGGGAAAAATTGACGAATATGATTTGAAGCTTCTAAAACTTTTGCAAGAAGACGCTAGCTTGTCGATCGCGGAAATGGCGGAGAAAGTAAGCCTGTCACAAAATGCATGTTGGCGCCGCCTTAAAGGGCTTGAGGAAGAGGGATATATTCTTAAGCGTGTTGCGTTGCTGAATTATAAAGTGCTTGGATGCCGGGTGACTGTCTACGTAACCATTCGCACCAATCAGCATAGCGAAGAGTGGTTGGGTGATTTCGCTGAGGGTATCAAGCAGATACCAGAGGTGGTCGAATTTCACCGTATGAGCGGTGATGTTGATTACTTAATGAAGTTGCGCGTTCGTGACATAGATGACTATGACCGTATTTATAAAAAGATGATCAAATGCGCTCCGCTCGCGGATGTGTCTTCATCTTTTGCGATGGAGCGCATAAAGGAAACTACCGAAATTCCATTGATGTTAGGTTAAGAGAAACGGTTTGGGTCGAAGTGGGATAGGTCAATGTCAGGGGCTTCTCCTGTCACTAACTTATTGACAAGCTTGCCGGTTACACCTGCTAGTGTGAGGCCCAGATGCTGGTGCCCATATGCGCACATAATTCGCTTCTGTGGATCAGTGAAACCAATTGCTGGTAGGTGGTCGGGTAGGGAAGGTCTGAACCCCATCCATGTTGACGCATTTTGAGTGTCGAAATCGGGCACCAGCCCTGCTACATGATGACGGATGGTGTCAAAGTTTTTGTTGCGAGGTGGCATGTTTAAGCCGCCAAATTCTACAATGCCAGTAGCGCGCAGGCCGTCGCTCATGGGGGTCATTATGATTTTGCGTTCATAAGAGGCGATGGGCATTGTAAAGTCGGCTTGGATGTCTGCCATGTGGATATGGTAGCCACGTTCAGTTTCCAGTGGAGCCTTTATATTGCACTGTGATGCGAGTTTCTTTGAGAAGGCACCCGCAGCGATGATGGTTAAATCTGCTGAGGTTTCTCTGTTTCCCGAGTACACTGTTACATCATCATCCGTGTATTTTATGTCCGTAACTTCTTCCTTGAGAATGGTCGCGCCACTTTTTCGGAGATAAGTCTCAAATGCATGGCTCACGCTGTAAGGGTTAGCAACATGACCAGTCTCAGTGAAGTGCATGGCGCCAACAATGTCGTTGTTCAAGCTCGGA
>JBFOLV010000446.1:0-2492 GCA_040830325.1 Kordiimonas sp.
CATCATCTCTGATGGCCTTGAAGCACAAGCTGGTTCACTCTCTGCTGGTTTTAGCCGTTTTATGTCCTGGAAATCAGCAGATGGTAATGCTGAGGCGTCACATCTAGTAAGTCAGTTAGAAACCTTAATCAAAGGAATGTTGAACCGCTATGTGCTGCTCGACCTAATCCAAAATTTCATCACTTTTGAGACTACCAAGAAAGAAGATGCAATAACGGGTCTAACAACTATAGAAACCGTTAAGAAACTTGCCGCATATCACCAATACTATGCGGTGAATAAATCACTGGAATCTGTCGTTTCTGCAAGCGGAACAGATGGAGACCGTAAAGGCGGGGTCATCTGGCACACACAAGGATCAGGCAAATCTCTTTCTATGGTGTTTAGCAGTGCAAAAATTGTTCGTGCTCTTGATAACCCGACAATTTTGGTGATTACAGACCGTAACGATCTGGATGATCAGCTATTTGACACTTTTGCAGCATCCAAACAACTTTTAAGGCAAGAGCCTGTTCAAGCTGAAGATCGCGCCCACCTGAAAGAATTATTGAAGGTTGCTTCTGGGGGTATTGTTTTTACCACTGTCCAAAAATTTCAACCTGAAGAAGGTAATGTTTACGAAGAGTTGTCCGACCGTCGCAACATCGTTGTGATCGCCGATGAGGCACATCGAACCCAATACGGCTTCAAAGCTAAGACAGTTGATGACAAGGATGAGGACGGCAATGTTATTGGCAAAAAAATAGTCTATGGATTTGCCAAATACATGCGGGATGCGTTGCCTAATGCCACATATCTAGGCTTCACAGGCACACCAATTGAAGGCAACGACATTAATACACCCGCAGTATTTGGTAGTTATGTCGATGTTTACGATATTGCCCAAGCGGTTGAAGACGGCGCTACTGTTAAGATATTTTACGAAAGCCGTTTGGCTAAAGTAGAGCTCACAGAGGAAGGGCGTACACTCGTAAATCTGCTCGACAAAGAGCTCGGCCCTGATGAACTTTCAGAAACACAAAAAGCAAAAGCCAAATGGACACAATTGGAAGCGTTGATCGGTAGCGAAAAACGCATCGAAAACATTGCTAAAGATATCTTGTATCATTTTGAAGAGCGGCAGTCTGTCTTTGAAGGTAAAGGCATGATCGTTGCGATGTCACGACGAATTGCTGCGGACCTTTATAACGAGATTGTAAAGCTGCGTCCTGACTGGCACGATGATGATCTAAGCAAGGGCGCGATAAAAGTGGTAATGACCGCATCATCCAGTGATGGGCCGCTTTTATCAAAGCACCACACAACCAAAGAGCAACGACGTAAGCTAGCAGATCGCGTAAAAGACCCTGATGATCCTCTAAAACTCGTTATTGTTCGTGATATGTGGCTGACGGGATTTGATGCCCCATGTTTGCATACCCTTTATATAGATAAACCAATGCAAGGCCATAACTTGATGCAAGCAATTGCACGTGTGAATCGGGTTTACAAAGATAAACCTGGTGGCCTTGTCGTAGACTACCTTGGAATCGCATCCGACCTGAAAAAAGCACTATCATTCTATTCAGATAGTGGTGGTAGAGGCAACCCAACAGAAGCTCAAGAACAGGCTGTGGCCTTGATGCTTGAAAAGCTTGAAGTCGTTAGTCAAATGTTTGATGGCTTCGAATACGAGACATATTTTTCTGCTGAAACATCCAAAAAACTCACGCTAATTCTTGCTGCTGAAGATCATATTCTTGGCCTAGAGAATGGTAAAAAACGCTTTATTGACGAGGTAACGGCGCTTTCACGTGCTTTTTCACTTGCAATACCTCATGAACAGGCAATGGATGCCAAAGATGAGATCGCATTCTTCCAAGCCGTAAAAGCTCGACTTGCCAAATTTGACGTAACAGGTAGCGGTAGAACTGATGAAGAGATTGAAACTGCAATCAAGCAGGTGATTGATCAAGCGCTGATATCAAACCAAGTGGTCGATGTGTTTGATGCAGCGGGTATTAAAAAACCAGACATATCTATACTTTCCGAAGACTTTCTCTTGGAAATTAAAGGAATGGAGCACAAAAACATTGCCCTTGAGACCTTAAAGAAATTACTGAACGACGAGATTAAAGCGAGAACTAAGAAAAACCTTATTCAATCTAGAAGTTTAATGGAAATGTTGGATGACTCAATTCGGCGCTACCATAATAAGGTTATTACTGCCGCCGAAGTGATTGAAGAACTCATTAAACTGGGCAAAGACATCCAAGCAATGGATGCAGAGCCTACTGAGTTAGACTTATCACCATACGAATATGCTATTTAGAGCGCCGTGGCAGATAATGACAGTGCAAAAGAACTGTTAGGCAAGGACAAACTCAGAGAATTGGCGGTATTGCTAACCGAAAAAATTCGACAAAATGCATGAATAGGTTGGACTATTAAAGAGAGCGTTAGTGCGTATTTGAAGGTTCAGGAGAAGCGAACGTTAAGCAAGTTGTGTGACC
>JBFOLV010000447.1:0-3459 GCA_040830325.1 Kordiimonas sp.
AACGAAGGTATTGCTAAGAAGATCATGAAAGGTGCTGCGACACCTGCTGGTCAGCAAAGCCCAGTTGGTTATGCGGGTTACAACGAAGAGCTAGTACCACGCTACGACCTGAAGAAAGCGAAAGAGCTAATGAAGGAAGCGGGCTACGAGAACGGCTTTAAGCTATCTATGATGGCGCCAAACAACCGTTACGTGAACGATGACAAGATTGCTAAAGCGGCAGCAGCAATGCTATCTAAGATCGGCATCAAGGTTGATCTGAAGACAATGCCTAAAGCGCAATACTGGCCAGAATTTGATAAGTGTGCAGCAGACATGATGATGATCGGCTGGCACCCAGATACAGAAGATTCAGCGAACTTCACAGAGTTCCTAACGATGACTCGTAACGAAGATACTGGTCGTGGTCAGTACAACTGTGGTCACTACTCGAATCCAGAAGTGGACAAGATTGTTGAAGCGTCTAACTCTGAGACAGACCTAGCGAAGCGTAGCGCGATGCTTAAGCAAGTAGAAGCAACGCTTTACAATGAAGCGGCGTTTGTTCCTCTACACTGGCAAGATCCATCATGGGCAGCGAAGTCTAACGTTGAGATTGGCCCAATCATCAACGGCATGAACTTCCCATACTTTGGTGACCTAGTCGTTAAATAAGCGGCACTCTCTCGCTGAGTAAGCGACAGATAATCGCGCTCTGCTTTGTTCAGCGAGCAGAGCGCGTTTTTTAGGCTGAACGAATTTTTAATGTAATGGATACATAAGGGGCAAGGAATGTTTTCGTTTCTGGTCAAGCGCCTGTTTCAGGCACTGATAGTGATGTTTGTGATCAGTTTGGTGGCGTTTGCCATTCAGGATAACCTGGGCGACCCGTTGCGTGAACTTGTAGGTCAGTCGGTTTCAGAAGCAGAGCGTCAAGCGATGCGTGATGAAATGGGCCTCAACGATCCCTTCATTACGAAATACGCGCGTTTTCTTGGTAACGCGGTACAAGGTGATTTAGGCAACTCATACTTCTTCAAGCGTCCAGCGGTTGAAGTGATTGCGAGCAAACTAGTGGCGACGCTAGAGCTGGTATTTGGTGCCACGTTAATCATAATCTGTTTATCTATCCCTCTTGGGGTTTACTCTGCAATTAACCCGAAGAGTTTCTTTACCAAAGTCGTGATGGCAGGCAGCAGCATCGGTATCTCGATCCCTGTTTTCCTAACGGCAATCATGTTGATGTATGTCTTCTCTATCGAACTGGGCTGGTTCCCGTCCTACGGACGAGGTGAAACCGCGAACTGGTTTGGTTGGGACTCTGGCTTCCTAACGCTTGATGGTCTGGCACACTTGGTGCTGCCGTGTATTGCACTGGCTTCTATTATGTTGCCGCTGTTTATTCGTCTAGTGCGCGCAGAGATGCTAGAAGTGTTGAGCTCTGAGTACATCAAGTTTGGTAAGGCGAAAGGTCTAGCTCTGCATAAGATCTACTACCAACATGCGCTTAAAAACACCATGCTACCAGTATTGACGGTAGGTGGCGTGCAAATCGGTACCATGGTGGCGTACACCATCCTAACCGAAACCGTATTCCAGTGGCCTGGTACAGGCTTCCTTTTCCTAGAGGCAATCAACCGCGTAGATACGCCGCTTATCACCGCGTACGTTATCTTTGTAGGTCTTATCTTCGTAGTGACTAACACTATCGTCGACCTGCTATACGGCTTGATTAACCCAACAGTAAACCTAACTGGTAAAGGAGCATAACCATGACACAAGCAGTACAAGCCGTTCCTTCACGTTGGGAGCGTTTCAAACAATCGGATTTTCTGTATTACTTCAAACGCGACAAGGTTGCGATGACGAGTTTCACTGTGTTTATGGTGATTCTAGTGATGTCGTTAGCTTCGCCGTTGATTGCACCGCATAACCCGTATGATCTCAGCACCATCGACATTATGGATGCCGAGCTGCCACCATCTTGGATGGAAGACGGCGACGCAACCTTCCCGCTGGGTACCGATGAGCAAGGTCGTGATATTCTGTCGACGATTCTTTACGGCTCTCGTCTATCGCTGACGATTGGCTTTGCAGCAGTAGGTCTTCAGCTATTTCTAGGTACCGTTATTGGTTTGTCAGCAGGCTACTTTGGTGGCCGTGTTGATAGCTTCCTAATGCGCTTTGCGGATGTTCAGTTGTCGTTCTCAACTATGATGGTAGCGATCATTGTCTCCGCTATCTTTAAGGCGAGCTTTGGTAGCGAGTTCTTCAGCCAATATGCGGTGCTGATGCTGGTGGTGATCATCGGTATTGCCGAATGGCCACAGTATGCACGTACCATTCGTGCTTCGGTACTGGCTGAGAAGAAGAAAGAGTACGTAGAAGCAGCACGTGTGATGGGCTTTAAAGCGCCTCGCATCATGTTCCGTCACATTCTTCCTAACTGTTTGTCGCCTATCTTGGTTATCTCAACAGTACAGGTGGCGAACGCGATCATGTCTGAAGCGGCGCTGTCATTCCTAGGTCTTGGCCTACCGGTTGACCAACCGTCGCTGGGTGCTCTTATCAGTATCGGCTTTAAGTACATCTTCTCTGGTGCTTGGTGGATCACGGCGTTTCCTGGTCTGGTTCTGGTCACTTTAGTACTAGTAATCAACCTATTAGGTGACTGGTTGCGTGATGTATTTAACCCTAAAATCTACAAAGGGTGATCGAGAGTGATTGATTTTTAAACCCAATCCTCACTACACTAAGAGTCGCAAATGATTGCGGCTCTTTTTATTTGTGTCGCAAATTCCAAATAAAGTGTTCAGGGGATAGATATGGGCTCTTTTTGCAGAATGAAGGGATTGGCGAGCGCATCATTACGCCAACGGCGTGGTCGTGTTCTGCTCGGCTTATTGGCCATATCCGCACTAGTAGCAACGAGTGTGTCGGCTGACGATGCTTTGTGTGATGCCAGTCAGACATCGACCAATCAACTCCCAGTACTCGCGGAAAACTGCCCTATCGGCAATGGGGTTTGGGGGAGCAAAGTCCCTGTATCGCAAGACGCAGTTTATTGGATCCAGTGCGGGATACTCGAAACGCCTATGCCTCTTGAGCAAGCGATGCCGCTCTATTCTGAGATATCCTCCGATGTTTGGATTCTTCCACAACAAAGTAGCTACCGCTGCTTGATTGGACCTTATACCGATGTGAATAAGGCCAAACAAGACTTAGCCGAGGTAAAAGGCGTTGAGGGCTACAAGGACGCGTTTATTCGTGTCGTTGAGCGCAGCAGCAAGGCGGCGACGTCATCCCCCGCTTCTGCATCAAAGCCGGCAGACTCTACTGGGGTAAAAGCTGCCTTCAGCAAGCCCCAATCCGGCCAAAAAACACTGACACAACCCATTCCTCAAACACAATCGGCAATGCCGAAACCTGTTAAAAAAGCCGCTACCATTCCAGCTCTGCCTACCAACAAATCAGGCGCTT
>JBFOLV010000448.1:0-2194 GCA_040830325.1 Kordiimonas sp.
CAAATATGCCTCATATTCATAGTTTTCCTCCACATTGTATATTTGATTGAATTGCGTTTTTCTTCAGCTGCTTCTTATGGTGCTTTATCGAAAATCAAATTGGGCAGTATCCGCATCCAGCAGATATGCTCCCACCGCCAGCTCCACCACATCGGCGAAAGACCTGCTTTTCTTGTTGTAAGTGTTGGTCAACACCACCAAGGTCATGTCGTTTTCAGGAAAGTAAGAGAGCATGCTGGAAAAGCCATTGATGCCGCCTGGATGTAATATCGAAACGTGCCCATCGCGGTTCGCCGCTGCGATCCCCAAGGCATAATTCAGGGGAACGGTCTTGCCGTTCTTAAGTTTTCCTGGCGTAATCAGTTGGCTATAAGAAGCTGAATTTAAAAGCTGATTACTTTTATGCAGCACGCGATTCCACTTGAACAAATCACCAACAGTGGACGATAAAGCACCTGCAGAATATGGCACTGACATACTAAGCGCGTTTGCGTTCAACAACTTGCCGTCAACCACCTTGTAGCCACGGGCACGGTTTTCAACGAGTTCCTCGTCGTTTGTGTAAGACGAATGCGCCATCGCGCTCGGTGCGAAGAGGTTGGTTTCAACATACTCCTCATAGCTAAGGCCACTTACTTTCTCAATGATTAGCCCTGCAAGATAATATCCGGCATTACTATAGTTCCAGCCTTCACCTGGCATGAACTCAAGCGGTTCATCTCGGAAAAAACTTGTCATTTCTTCGGGACGAAGCTCTAGACGGTACTCAGCGTCATTTACCATTCGTCCCGGCGCAATTCGGCTGTCGGAAAAACCGACGCGGATATAGTTTTTGATCCCACTGGTATGATGGAGAATATCCGCAATTGTGATGGTTTCACCGTGCGTAGGATAATCTGGCAAATACTTCCGGATATCGTCTCCGAGAACTAATTTTCCCTGTTCTTGAAGCTGTAGAAGGGCAACAGCGGTAAACTGTTTTGTTAGTGAGCCAATGCGATAAACTGTTCCGATTTTGCTTGGCGTTTTGTTTTCCAAATCAGCAAAGCCATACGCTTTGGAAAACACCACATCGTCGCCCTTGGCGACAAGTATCGTCAATCCCGCGGCAGGGCCTTCTGTTAAAGCCTTCTCAACATAGGCATCAACCCATTGCTCAATGTCCTTTGCATTCTTGCCATTAACACCGACTTCATTCGCCGACACTGACAGGCAGCAAAGGACCGGCATTGCTACCAACATCAGTATTTTTCTAATAAATACAAAGCTATGCGACATTCAGTACTCCTTTTACTACGCGTGCTCTAATGCTGTCGACGCATGACCGGAAGGTCGATGTAAGACACAGCGTTACGATTTCGGTGAAGAGTTATCGTGGGCGTACCCTTTGCAGGCACCCTTTCAAAAACAGATGCATCATGACCTGCAACCGCAACCCGAAGGCGGTGTCCAGCCTTAATCAGAACGGATGTGTTTATCAGGCCAATCTTGATTTCCGACACCTTTCCCACAATCAAAGACTCTGCGTCTGCCGCTTTAAAACTGTGGTAAGGGCCACCCGTGTAAAATGGCGGTGTATCTTCTGAAACCTTGCGGTGTTTCGCCTGCAAAATTCCTTCGGTGATATAGGTCACCCTGCCATTAGGCGCTACATCTTCCAGATAGACATGAAACGCACCGTCCTCATGGGTCGATTCCACTTGCAAGGTCACAACAGGAACGCCTGTGATTTCCATATCTTGGGTGAGTGCAGGTGTGTCATACACCAATAACTTGGCATCTTCTTCAGACCGGTCAGGATAAACGATATCCCGTCCACCGCCTAGATTAGCCAGCCAGCGGTTGTGCACGCCCGTGGTCGCTGAAAAATCTACCTTGTAGCTATCTTGGGCGAAACCACGTACTGGCGCGGCAGTGGTTAAACTATTATTTTCACCGAAATACCAACGCTCTGTCTCAAACCCTTTTGGAGGCCAGACATCTGTTGTCTTCCAAACGTCTTCCACCATCGTGTAGTAACGAATTTGGCGGTTTAACGGTGCAGGGTCATCAGCCTTCAAATAGGTATCCAAAAAGGCAATACGCTCCCCATATTGCTCAGCGAAACTTGGCTCGGGAGCTAGGTCAACTACCTTAAATGGATCCGCATCCCTGCTACCACCATGGTTAAAGGGGGTGATTATAAGCTGCTGAG
>JBFOLV010000449.1:0-2459 GCA_040830325.1 Kordiimonas sp.
GTAACGCTGCTCAGTCTGGTGGTATGGGTGGTGTCATAAAATCATATGAAGACTTAGTGCAGGTATGGATTCATAAGCACCTATTGTATCCAAAATCAGCAAGAAAGCGCCAGTTGACTGGCCTGGTTTTAGTGCGCTTTACGCTTACGCCCGCAGGTGACTTGATCTCATCTGAAATCATTGAAGAAAGCCGGTTCAAAATTTTGAATAGATCGGCACTAAAAACAATTAAACGTGCGGTGCCTTTCCCTACATTTCCAAAGGAAATAGATGGCACCAGCAGAGTTTTTACAATCCCAATTGAGTATAAAGCTGGCTAGTGTGGGAAAATAGGTTTTGAGTATACAGATGGTCAGGCTATGAACACCTGCATGACCAGCATTTCACTTAAGACCATAGGGCCAGAAGCCGTCAACACCTTGCAGAGTATTTGGATTAATACTTTTAAGGAAGCATATGCTGGCTTGCATTCTGAGGCGGATATCCAGAGTTACTGTGACATCAACTACTCCGAAGAAGCTGCACAAGCTGTTTTGATGGATGAATTGTCAGACTGCATTCTGGCATATGTGGATGGTAACCCTGTAGGGTTTTATGTGGTGAAGCATCATAACTGTCCCTTAGGTAATTTTGCAGAGCAATCATCTGAGCTAAAGCAGATTTATATTCTGGCGGATCATTATGGCGATGGTGTTGGCAGGGCGCTTTATTCTGATGCCTTAAAGAAAATTTCGGCGCGCAATCGCAGTGCGATTTGGTTGCTCGTCTCTGATCTAAACAGCCGCGCGCAAGCATTCTATAAGAAGCAAGGCTTTGAGTATTTGGGCCCTGGGCCAGTACTGGAAGTCGGCGCAGAAAAGTTACCTTCTTCGGTTCTTGGTAGGGCTATTGAAGTGAAAGTATAGCGACTAGCTAGCAAGTAGTTAATTGGCGTTGCTGATAACTAGGTTTGAAATTGTTTTTTTGGGATAGCTGAGCAGTTTGCCGAAAGCATGTGCTATTTTAAGCCGGGCAGTTTTGTCGTAAGTGCCCTTTTCAATTAGGTCCGACTGTTCCTTTTTGAGTGCGAGATACTCTTGAATGGTTTCACCTTTGTAGATGAAGAGTACATGCTTGCCGTCGGTAACAGCAGCTGGGTACAAATCAGTTACAAGAAAGTCTGTTTCGAGAAAATATTCAACGCCGTTGTGTTCTATCACTTTCTGAGCATGTGGCAGGACCTTTTCCATTTCTGCCGGTGAAACGGGAGAGCCGAGGGCTAAACGCTTAACATCTAGCCTCACCATTTCAGCGAATGCCCCGATAGCGCCTATGTGCGCAGAGCGCGCATCTATTTCAAAAGGCTCATCTTGCGCCACAGTAGACATAGAAAATATTCCGATAAATCCAGAAATAATCGTAGTTACTATACCAAGTTTTTTCACGGCAAATTCCTCTTTAGCCTACTGACATAAACAGTGTGCGTTAGAAGTATAAAGTTAGCAAGAGATGCTATGGGACTGCAAAAACAATGGCTGCTGCGATGATCCCGAGCGAGACCCCAATGGTACGCATACTGTTTTGTAGCCGCATTTTCACTGTGAACAGAATAATGAAACCAAAGAGGGAAAGGCCAAGTGTTAAATACGCAGTGAGGTCAATGATCCATGACCATAGCGCGCCTGTGTTTTTGCCCTTATGAAGCACATGGATTTTATCCGTAAGCGTCGCCTTCCTGATGCGGATTTCTGTCTCGCCAGTGTCCGTGTCCACAAACACGCTGCCGCTGCCTGCAAGGCCGCGGAAGGCGAGCTGGTAACCATCACCAAGGTCTTCAAAGCTTGTGAGTGTCCCTGGGATATCAGTTGCTTGTTGCACCGCTACCGCGAGCGCCGTACCTGGAAATTCAGTAGCGAGCGCTGCTTCAAGTGTTTCCTCCGGCAACTCTAGTGTTTGTTCTATTTGTACACGCTGCCCCTGAAACCATTCTGGATGATTTAAGAGAAGGCCGCTGAACGCAAAAAACATAAGAAGCAAAAACGCAGCCGCAGATACATAGGTGTGCAGCTTGCGGCTTGTACGGTACATTTCGTTCTTTTTTTTCTTCCACCATTTTTGGCGTTCTGGCCCGTAAAAACGATCCTTCAGGCCAACTTTTTTAGGGGCAGCGCCTGTATCTTGTGTGCGCAGTAAAACGCTCTCTGAGAGGCTACTCATGATCACCCCGCTCTTCCCTCGCTAGCACTACTGAAATTAACATGAAGAGCGCCCATTTCTCCTTCGCCGGCATGCTGAATCTCGAAAGCGCCATCTCCTAGTTTGATAGGAAAACGTTTGTATGTATGATCCCCGTGCTCGCGAGACACTTCCACATGCAGAATATAATCCCCATCTTCAACAGCATTGCCGAAATCATCCCGGCCATCCCAGAGAATTTGATAGTTTCCAGGCATGCGTGTTGGGCGGGTAGTGCCATCGAC